>JALVRJ010000401.1 GCA_027031305.1 Hyphomicrobiales bacterium
TAGGCGCGCTTGAGCTCGTCTTTCGTCGCCGTGCGTTCGACACCGAGGATCTTGTAGTAATCCTTGTATTCCATGTGGCCTGTTCCCGAAAAATGGATTGCCAACCTGTCCCGAAGGAATGACGCGAGAAGACATCGCCGCCCATCAGATGGGCGCGGGGGTGGAGGGTGTCAACAAGACGGGCGGGAAAAAGCGGCGCTTAGCGGGAGGTGGAAATGATGGCTCCGGAGGAAACCTTCGTCCCGACATCGGCGCCGGCATCGTTGGAGGTGGCGCGGCGCCGCCGGGCCCGCAGGCGCTCGGATTCGGACTTCAGCTGGCCACAGGCAGCCATGATGTCGCGTCCGCGCGGAGTGCGGATGGGCGCGGCCAGCCCGCCCTCGTTGACGATTTCGGCGAAGCGCTCGATGTCGTCCCACTCGGAGCATTCATAATGAGTTCCCGGCCAGGGGTTGAAGGGGATGAGATTCACCTTGGCCGGAATGCCCTTGAGAAGCTTCAGCAGGCGGCGGGCGTCGGCTTCTGAATCGTTGACGCCCTTGAGCATGACGTATTCGAAGGTGATGCGCTTTGCGTTGGACAGGCCCGGGTAGGCGCGGCAGGCGGCCAGTAGCTCTTCCAGCGGATACTTGCGGTTCAGCGGCACCAGCCGGTCGCGCACCTCGTCGGTGGTGGCGTGCAGCGAAATGGCCAGCATGGCGCCGGTTTCCTCCCCCAGCCTCGGGATTTCCGGCACCACGCCAGCGGTGGAAACGGTGATGCGCCGTTTCGACAGCGACAGCCCCTCGCCGTCGGCCAGGATGCGACAGGCGGGGAAGACGTTGTCGGTGTTGTACAGCGGTTCGCCCATGCCCATGAACACGATGTTGGTGATGTGGCGCCCGGCGGCTGGCGGGTTGGGGCTGGTGGCGATGAGCGCCGGCCAGTCGCCGAGCGTGTCCTTGGCCACCAGCACCTGGCCGATGATCTCGGCGGCGGTGAGGTTGCGCACCCAGCGCTGGGTGCCGGTGTTGCAGAAGGTGCAGTTGAGCGTGCAGCCGACCTGCGAGGAGATGCACAAGGTGCCGCGGTCTTCCTCGGGGATGAAGACCATCTCCGCCTCGTGGCGCTGGCCGTGTTCGTCTGGCGCGAAGCGTAGCAGCCACTTGCGGGTGCCGTCGACGGACTTTTGCCGGGCCACCACCTCGGGGCGCTCGATGGTGCAAAGGGCGGCGAGCTTCGCGCACAGGTCCCTGGAGATGTTCGTCATCTCGTCGAAGGACTTCGCGCCGCGATGATAGAGCCAGTGCCAGAGCTGCTGGGCGCGCATCTTTCGCTGGCGCTCGGGCACGCCTAGGCCAGCCAGCACCTGCATCAGTTGCGGCCGTTCCAGCCCCACCAGATTGGTGTTCATTTCATCTTGCACAGCGCGTTGATCTTTTCCAATGCGGCGGACACGCCTTTCAGCGAGTAGGTGTCCACCGTCCGCGTGCCACGGCGTGAAACACCGCGCACCACCATGGTGCGGCCCTTTTTCATGGCGGCGACGATCTTGCGGTCGGCGGCCGGGCTTTCCGACCAGGCGCCATCGCCCACGGCGAATAATCTGAACTTCCTGCCGTCGATTTCAACCTCCGGCATGGAATTCTTCTTCAACGGATAGCCCATGATGGTGCTCACTTCGCCCCGCACCTTGTCGGCGGGGCGATGGGTGACGAGGAAAAAGGCCGGATCGCGCTTTGCGCCCTTGCGCGAGATTTCCGACTTCACGGGGCGGGAGACGATGTAGCACACGGGCCCCTTTTTCGTCTTGTAGTGATAGGCCGTCCAGTCGCCGAAGGTGCCGGCCTCGGTCGGTTTCGGCTCTTGCGCCCGCGCCGCATGCATGGAGGTGGCCAGCAGCGACAGGGCGGCCATGATGAGCGTGAGCTTGCGCATGGCGTTCTCGTCCCCCTGAAAAAGTCGATGATGCGGCCGGCCAAGAATCGCTCCGGCCCGATGCGCACACGCCACAAGAAGATGCAGAAAAAATGACCGAAGGCAATCATGCCGCGCAACGAAAGCCGTTTTTTCGTCCACATGGGGCCGCATGGGGTGGAAAATCTCAGGCGGTGGCCGGGCGGGCGGCGCGCATGGCCAGCCCCAGCAGGCAGCGTTCGGCCAGCTGCGCCTCCAGCTCCGGCATGGCGCGGGCGGTGCGCATGGCCTGCCAGATGCTCTCGTCGGCAAGGGCCAGTTTCTCCTCCGGCCACAGGCTCAGTTGCCGCGCCATGGCTGGGCGGCGGCGGTAGAACACCGGCGGGCGGGCCCGGTTCACCGCCTCCGTGGCGGTGGCGCCGCGGGCCATGGCGGCGCGCAGTTCGCGCAGTTTCGCCACGTGGTTGGCCGCCGCCTGCAACATGGCCGCGCCCGGCGTTCCCTCGGCCAGCAGGGAGGCGAACAGGCGCGTGCCCTCCATGGCCTTTCCGGTGAAGAAGGCGTCGAGCATGTCGGGCATCATGTGGGCGGCGGCATCGGCGCACACCGCGCGCACGTCCTCGAGCGTGACGCGCCCGCGCTCGTGGCAATACAGTGCCAGTTTTTCCAGCTCGTTGCGCGAGGCGGCGCGGTCCGCGCCGAGCAGGGACTGCAAGGCCAGGAGCGCGTCATCGTCGGCGCGCAGCCCATGTTCGGAGAGCACCTGGGTGACGAGCTGGCGCAAGTCGCCGGCGTCGTCGGCATAGACGGGCAGGGCGGCGAGACGCTTGTCC
Source organism: Hyphomicrobiales bacterium (assembly GCA_027031305.1). Classification (GTDB taxonomy): domain Bacteria; phylum Pseudomonadota; class Alphaproteobacteria; order Rhizobiales; family Aestuariivirgaceae; genus Thermopetrobacter. Next base: position 2,730 of record JALVRJ010000401.1, read on the forward strand.
TTCTCGAACAGCCGGGCGAGGGCGGAATCCTTCTTCAGGCCCGGGGCCTCGGCAACGACGAAGGCCTCCCGCGCCGGCAGGCCCAGCAGCGCCCGCATGGTCTTGCGAAAGGCATC
>JALVRJ010000402.1 GCA_027031305.1 Hyphomicrobiales bacterium
GCATGGCGAGGATGACCTGGCCATACATGCGCAACACGCGGTCCTCGTCCAGCGAGGGTACTTGCGCCAGGCGCGGCAACACCTGGCACCAGATCTCTTCGGCGCGCCGGCGCCGGGTGCTGGCGCCCTGGCGGCCGGGAGCGAAGAGGGCCTCGAACATCTCGACACAGGCGCGGGCGATGGCATGGTGCTTGCGCAGGGTGTCGGCCATGAAGCCCAGGGCATAGTGCACCCCGGCCTGGCGCAACCAGCGGCCAATGGCACGCAGCATCATGACCCGCCGCCAGTCCAGCCCCGCCGCCAGCATCAGGGCGTTGAAACGGTCGTCATCGGCCTGGCCGTTCCACACCGCCAAAAAGCCCTGTTCCAGCACCTCGCGCACGCGCTCCAGCTCCAGCGGCAGATCATCGGCGGGCCGCAACAGCATCTCGTGGATGAACACCCGGCGGGTGGAGGGCGCATGGGCGCCACGGCGGATGGTGAAGGTGCGCTCCTCCACCGCGTGCAGGCCCATGTTGGCGAGCATCGGTACGCGCCGGGACAGTGGCACCGCCTCGTCGAAATGATAGAGCTTCAGCCGCACCTGGTCGGCGGCGTCGCCGCGCGCCCGGTAAAGGGCGACGCCGACGCGGCCGCTGCCGGCGAGGTGCTCGATCATGAGGATGTCGCGCAACGATTCGCGTGGACTGAAGGCCTCGCGCCAGGCGGCGGAGAAAGCGTCGCGCCACAGAGGCCAGAGACGTTCGGCCCGATCCGCGCCCAGTTGCGTGCGCAGCTCTTCCAGCAGGCGCTCTTCCCAGCTTTGCACCAGCTGGCGCAGCAGGCGGTTCAGCTCCGCCATGTCGGGGGCGCGCCAGTGGCCGGGCTTGAGCAGGCGCAGGCGGAAATGCACGCGCACCAGCGTGTCCTCGCCGAAGCTTGGCTGGAACTCGACGACGCGGGCGCCGAGCGCGGTCTCCAGCAGCGCGCCGACCTTGCGGCGCAGCTCGGAACCGAAGCGTTCGCGCGGGATGAAGGCAAAGGCGGAGGCGAACAGGGGCGAGCAGCCGCGCCAGACGATGAGGTGCGGCCGGGGGCGTTCCCGCACGGCCAGCATTCGCAGGCCGAGGCGCGCCAGGGTGCGCGCGTTGAGCTCGAAGAGGTCGTCGCGCGGAAAGGTCTCGAGGATGTTCAGCAGGGCCTTGCCGCGGTGGCTGTCGGGAGTAACGCCGCCGTGGCGCATGGCCTGGACGATCTTGCGGCGCAAGAGCGGGATGTCCCGGGCCGCGCGCACGTAGGCCCCGGCGGTGAACAGGCCGAGCACGCGCAGCTCGCCGACCTCGTTGCCGGCGACGTCGAAGCGGCGGACGACGACGAGATCCATCGGCACGCGGCGGTGCACGCGCGAGACGAGGGCGGACTTGGTGACGATCACAGGCGCATCGTCGTTGTCGTCTTCCGCCAGGCACAGAACGGGCGTCGTCTCTCCGGCCAGCGGCGCGCCGGTGAGCTCGTCCAGCCGCTGGCGGCGCAGAATGCCATGGGCCTGGCCGGTGGGACGCAGCGCTTCGCCCGCGCGCACATATTCGCGGGTGCCGAGAAAGACGAAATGATCCTCCGCCAGCCATTGCAGAAAGGCCAGCGTTTCGGTGAGCTCGGATACCGGCACCGGCGGCGGCAGGCGCTGGTAGTCGTCAATCATCTGTTGCAGGCGGGCGCGCATGACCGGCCAGTCGAGCACCACGTCGTGGACTTCGGCGAAGAGGGCGCGGATCTCCCGTGCGAGGGTGCCCGCCATGTCCTCTCGCGGCAGCTCCAACAGGGCCAGGATGAGGCTTTCCGCGCGCAGGTGGGCGGCCCGTCCGGCGCGGCGCTCGATGGAGATCAGCGCGCCACGGGCGTCGCGCCGGACGTGCAGGATGGGGTGCAGCAACAGGTGAATGCGCACGCCCTTCGCCGCCAGGTGGGCGCGCAGCGAATCGACGAGGAACGGCATGTCGTCGTTGAGCGCGCGCAGCAGGCACAGGCCGCGCACGGCGGCGGGGGCGCCATTGGCGGCATGGTAACAATCCAGCCGCACCCTGGCGCGGCCCGGCTTGTGTCCTTGCAGGAGCTTCAAGGCGCGGCGCGCCAGCCACTCGCGCGCCGGCGCATCGAGCATGGCCAGGTCTTCCTCCGCCGCTTCGGCGAAGATCGCATCGCGCAAGATCCGCGCGAGATCGGCGCCCGCGCCCGCGTCCGTTTCGGCGGTGGATTCCTCGGGAGGCTTGGAAGAAGAGCGCTTGTCGGTGTGGGACATGGCCAGTCTCCGTGTCCGGCCGATGGGAGGGGTGGCGCGGGCATTTTGCCACAACATTGGGCGATGCCAAAGCATCATGCACATGGCGGCGCCCATGGAGATGGCGGCGCGCGCCCCTTGCGTCGGGGGCGGATTCGGCGAATAACGTCTTCAACGAGAAGGAACCCGATCAACCCGGAGAAATGAAGGGAGGGCCCATGCCCGAGGACATGCCAGAGGAGATGCTCGCGCGCATGGAAACGCTGGCCGCGCGCGCCCTGGAAGCAGCGGCGAAGGCGGGGGCGGAGGCGGCCGACGTGCTGGTGACGGGTGGCGCCTCGGTGGAGGTGGATGTGCGCGAGGGCACGCTGGAGCACCTGGAGCGGGCCGACGGCGCCTCGCTGGGCCTGCGGGTGCTGGTGGGCAGGCGGCAGGCGGTGGTGTCGCTGGGCGACCCGGAGCACAAGGACTTCACGGCGCTTGCCGAGCGCGCGGTGGCCATGGCGAAGGCGGCGCCGGAAGATCCCTACATCGGCCTGGCGGCACCGGAACAGGTGGCCACGGCCTGGCCCGACCTGGACTTG
>JALVRJ010000403.1 GCA_027031305.1 Hyphomicrobiales bacterium
CGCGTGCCGTGCGCAAGCAGCTGCGGCGGCAGCGCGGCGACGATATCGTCGCGCACCGAATCCTCGAGCTCGCTCAGGGCCTCGACGTTGAACTGGCGGCCGAGCAGCTCGATGAACTTCAGGCGTTCCTCGTTGGAAAGCAGCTCGATGACATCGGCGAGGTCGGCCTCGTGCAGGTCGTGCACCAGCGCGCGGAGGCGGTCTGCGTCACCCCTGGCGATGGCGTCGCGCACGGCTTGCAGGAAGAGCGGCGAGATGGCGCCTGTCTCGTCGCGCAGCGGCGGCAACCGCGGCTCCCTGGTGGCGTCGTCTTTCAGGTGCGCTTCGGCCATGCCCCTGCCCGGCTTTTGAACCTGGTTGCTGTCGTTGTGCGCCAATGACGAAAAAGGGGCGGCTGATGAGCGCCGCCCCGCCTTTCATGGCCTTCCGCCGCCAAATGAGGAAAATCCGGCGCGGAAGGGATTGGTTGGTGGTGCGGCCGAGAAGACTCGAACTTCCACGGGGTTTCCCCCACAGCGACCTCAACGCTGCGCGTCTACCAATTCCGCCACGGCCGCACATGCATTCGGCAATTGATGTAATGCTGCTGGCGTGTTTATCAAGAGCCGCGCGCGGGTTCAAGAGAGCAATGGGCATATCGGGCTTGCAAGACGGGATTTCGAACCGGTGGTGGACAGGGGTGGCAGGCACGAGGACGGAAGAACGCGCGACGAGCTGGCCCCTTCCGGCATGGCGCGCGGCGGGCCATGGCGCGAGTGGCCGGTGGCGTGGGAGGTTTCAAGCGCCCCGGTTCCCTATCCGCGGGCCATGGAACGCATGGACGCGCTGGCGGCGGCTGTGGCGAGGGGGGAGCGGCCGGAACACGCATGGCTGCTGGAGCATCCGCCGTTGATCACCGCCGGTACCAGCGCGCGGGAGGCGGACCTGTTGCGGCCGGACCTGCTGCCGGTGTTCCGAACCGGGCGCGGGGGGCAGTTCACCTACCACGGGCCGGGCCAGCGGGTGGCCTATCCGATCCTGAATCTTAGGGCGCGGGGGCGCGACGTGCGGCGCTATGTGGCGACGCTGGAGCAGTGGATCATCGACACGCTGGCAGACTTCGGCATTTCCGCCCGGCGGGAAGAAAGGCTGGTGGGCGTGTGGGTGGACGTTCCGGCACGGCTCGGCGGCGGCATGGCGAAGATCGCGGCCATCGGTGTGCGCGTTTCGCGCGGGGTAACGCGGCACGGCGTGGCGTTGAACGTTGACCCGGACCTTTCGCATTATGCCGCCATCGTGCCCTGTGGCGTGCGCGAGCATGGCGTCACTTCCATGCGGGCTCTGGGGGTGGCGGCAGACATGGCGGCGGTGGACGCGGCGTTGCGAAGACATTTCGAAGCCCTGTTGGGGCCGACCATGCCATTCGCGGCGGACGAGGCATAACGGCAAAGCGCGAAGGGTATCATCGTCATGCACCTGCTGACCGCTACATCAGCGCCCATTGGCGAGGGCGACGAGGCCATCGACCTGAACCAGCCGCCGGCGGAGACGCTGATTCTGTCGGCGGCCGATTCGGAGCTGGCGGCGCTGGCGGCGGCGCGAGTGGCGCTGGGCGCGGAGGCGCCGGAGCTCAGGCTGGCCTCGCTACTGCTGTTGCGTCACCACATGTCGGTGGACCTGTGGCTGGAGAAGACGGCGCAACACGCGAAGGTCATCGTGGCGCGGGTGCTGGGCGGGCACGCCTATTGGCCCTATGGCGTGGAGGAACTGCAACGGCTGGCGCACGAGCGCGGCATTCACCTGGCGCTGCTGCCGGGGGGGCACGTGCAGGACGAGGAGCTGATGGGGCGCTCCACCTTGCCGATGGAGGTGTGCGAGGCCTTGCGCGGGCTGTTCGTGGCAGGAGGGGTGGAAAACGCGCGGCGCGTGCTGCTGGCGGCGAAGGCCCTGTGCGCGCTGCCTTTCGGCGCGGCGCGGGCGGAACAGGTGCGGGTTGAGCCACCCCTGCCCTTTCCCACCGCCGGAGTGTGGCTTGATGGCGAGGTGATCACCGACATCGCCGCCCTGCCCCGCGCGAAGCCCGAGAAGCCATTGGTGCCCGTGGTTTTCTACCGCGCCTTGCTGGAAGGCGGCTTCACAGCGCCGGTGAGCGCGCTGGCCGAGGCCTTGCGGGAGAAGGGCATGGCGCCACTTCCCGTTTTCGTCTCGTCGCTGAAGGACGCCAGCGTGCGCACTTTCCTGCGCGCGTTGTTCGCGGCCGCGTCGCCCTCCGTCATCATCGACACCACCGCCTTCGCCGCCGGTGAGGACGATCCCTTGCGGGGGGCGAACGTGCCGGTGTTGCAGGCCTTCTTCACCGGCGCCTCGGAAGCAGCGTGGCGGGAAAATCCGCAAGGCCTGGGTGCGCGCGACCTGGCCATGCTCGTCTCGCTGCCGGAGCTGGATGGGCGCGTCATCACGCGAGCGGCCTCTTTCAAGGAGGACGATGCCTTCGACGAGGCGACGCATTGCCGCCTGTTGCGTTACGAGCCGCACGCCACGGGCATCTCGCGCGTGGCCGGGCTGGCGGCGCGATATGCGCGATTGCGGGCCCTGCCGAACCACGAGAAGCGCATTGCGCTGTTGCTGGCCAACTATCCCAACCGCGACGGGCGCATTGGCAATGGCGTGGGGCTGGACACGCCGGCCAGCGCCGTCAACATCCTGCGGGCGCTGAAGGAAGCCGGTTATGACGTGGCGCGCGTGCCCGAAGAGGGCGACACGCTCGTCCGTTTCCTGCAAGCCGGCCCCACCAACGCGCGGCCCGAGAACAGTGCCGACTTCACCTTTCCGCTGGAGACCTACCTGAATTATTTC
>JALVRJ010000404.1:0-3746 GCA_027031305.1 Hyphomicrobiales bacterium
CGTTGCTGCGGCATGGCGCGCGCGTGCGCGTCCTTGCCCGCGACCCGGCCCGCCTGGAGGAAACGCTGGCGCCCCTGCCACGGCAATGGCGCGCCCGCGTGGCCATCGTCCCCGGCGCCCTGGCGAGCAGCCCGCATGATGCGGAAAACCACAAGGCCGAGCGGCGCCTGCTCGACGGCGCCGTCGCGGTGGTTCACGTCGCCGGGCTGGTCAAGGCACCCGATGAAGCCACCTTCATGCGCATCAACGCCGACGCCGCCGAGCACCTGGCCCGCTTGACCGCCACCGCCGGCACGCAACGATTCGTGCATGTTTCCTCCCTCGCCGCGCGCGCGCCGCATCTGTCGGCCTACGCCCGCTCCAAGCGGGCCGGCGAGGAAGCGGTGCTGCACGTTCTCGGCCCGCGCGCCGTGGCGGTGCGCCCGCCGGCCGTCTATGGCCCCGGCGACGAGGCCACCTTCGGCCTCATCGACCAGCTATCGCGCCGTCATGCCTTCATCCCCGGGCACGCGGCCATGCGCGTCTCGCTCGGCCACGTGCGCGACCTCGCCGATGCCCTCGCCCGGCTGGCCCTGGACAAGGCGGCCGGCGCCGGCGAGGTGCTGGACATCGACGACGGTCGCCCGAACGGCTATTCCTGGGCCGACATCGCGCGGGAGGCTTCCCGCGCGCTGCGCCGGCCGGTCAGCCTGCACCTGTTGCCGCGCCCCCTGGTGCGCGCCGCCGCCACCGCCGCCGACCTCCTCTCCCGCCTCACCGGCAGGCCCTTCATGCTCTCGCGCGAGAAGGTCAACGAGCTCTACCACGACGACTGGGTGGCCGCCGCGCCGAAAGTATCGGACAGGCTGGACTGGACAGCGCGGCTGCAATTTGCTGAAGGTTTCATCGACACGCTTGACTACTGGTGCCGGCGCGGGCGGCTGCCCGAAAGGCGCCTGCCCCGCGTCCGCGCCCCGGAATGACCATCTTCGCCGCCCAACGGGGTTGCGAGGGAACCCGCCGGAGAGAAATCATGTCCGCCGCGAACGACGACATCCAGGCCAGGATCATCCGCCTGCTGCAAGCCTACAACAAGGACGACGTGCCGCTGACCCCGGACACGCGCATCAGCGCCGACCTCAACATCGATTCGGCCGACGTGCTTAACTTCGTCATGGAGGTGGAGGATGAATTCGACATCGACATCGCGGTGAACGAGCTGGCCGACATCCACACCATTGCCGATCTCACCGCCCTCGTGGCCGATCGGCTGGACGCCGGGGCCTGACCGACGCGCCCTGCCCACGCCAACCCGAAGCGGATCCTTCATGACCGACCTGCTGGACAAATACCGCGACCTGAAGGCGCGGCACGACGCCATCACCCGCCACTTCGCCGACCCTGTGGGGTTGGTGAACGACCGCATCCTCTCGCCCACCCGCGGCGTCATCAACGGCCGCGAGGTCATTCTCGCCGGCACCAACAACTACATGGGCGTGACTTTCGATCGCAGATGCATCGAGGCCGGCAAGAAGGCGCTCGAGGAGTTCGGCACCGGCACCACCGGCTCGCGCATCGCCAACGGCACCTATGGCCCGCACAGGCAGCTGGAACGCGAATTGGCGCGTTTCATGGGCCGGCGGAGCTGCATGATCTTCTCCACCGGCTTTCAGGCCAACCTGGGCATGATCGCCGGCCTGTGCGGGCCAAAGGACACCATCTTCATCGACATGGACTCCCACGCCTCCATTCATGATGGCGTGAAGCTCTCCGGCGCCCGCTTCAAGACCTTCCGCCACAACGACCCCGACCACCTGGCCCGCCAGCTGGCCCGCCATGATCCCGGCGATGGCGGCCGCCTGGTCATCCTCGAGGGCATCTATTCCATGCTCGGCGACTTCGCGCCGCTGGAGGAATTCGTGGCCCTGAAGCGCGAGCACGATTTCCAGCTGCTGCTCGACGAGGCCCATTCCTTCGGCGTGCTCGGCGAGAACGGGCGCGGCCTTGCCGAGCTGGCCGGGGTCGAGGACGAAGTCGACTTCATCGTTGGCACCTTCTCCAAGTCGCTGGGCGGCATCGGCGGCTATGCGGTGAGCGATCATCCCATGTTCGACGTCCTGCGCTTCGCCGCCCGCCCTTACATGTTTACCGCCTCGCCCTCTCCCGCCTCCATCGCCACCACCCTGTGCGCGCTGAAGATCATCGAGAACGAGCCCGAGCGCCGCGCCCGGCTGATGGCCAACGCCGAGCGCCTCCAGAAGGGGCTGGTGAAACGCGGCTTCCGGCTGGGGGTGACGGAATACGCCTCCCCCGTGGTGGCCGTCATCTGCCCTTCGGAAGAAGTCGCCGTGGCGATGTGGAACGCCCTGCTGGAAAACGGCGTCTACGTGAATCTGGCCCTGCCGCCAGGCACGCCGGACAAGCTAAGCCTGTTGCGCTGCTCGGTGTCGGCCGCCCACGACGAGGAGGAGATCGACCACGTCATCGCCGCCTTCGAGCGCGTGCGCGACCAGTTCATTCCTGCCGCCGACTGATACCGGCTTGCACAAAGGCTGAAAAGGCTTGCGCGCGCGAACCGCCGCGCCCCGCCCCTGGCTCAGCCGCCGGCCCGTTCGATGGCCGCCAGAACGAGGCGCTCGGCCTCCTCGCGGCCACCCCAACCGATGGTTTCCACCCACTTGCCCGCTTCCAGGTCCTTGTAGTGGGTGAAGAAGTGCTCGATCTGCTTTAGCTGCATGTCCGGCAAATCGGCAATGTCGTGAACCTTCTCGTAATGCCGCGTGATGTGCGGCGCCGGCACGGCGATGATCTTCTCGTCCATGCCCTTCTCGTCGCGCATCTTCAGCACGCCCACCGGCCTGACCGCGATGATGCAGCCCGGAACGAGCGGCCGGGAGGAAATCAGCACCACGTCGATGGGATCGCCATCTTCGCACAGGGTGTGCGGGATGAAGCCGTAATTGCCGGGGTAGCGCATGGGCGTGTAGAGATAGCGGTCCACCACCATGGTGCCGGCGTCCTTGTCCATCTCGTACTTGATGGGCTCGCCGCCGATGGGCACCTCGATGACCACGTTGACCTCGCCCGGCGGATTGTCGCCCACGCTGATCGCATCCAGTCGCATCCTCGTTCCCCCTGGCGCCTGCCGTCCAGGCCAAGTTCCACACAAGAAAAGCATCCGCCCAAGAAAAGAAAGAGAGCGGGCACATTCCTCATGGAATGCCCCGCTCCCCTTCCCGATCTGTCGCCTGGATGGCCGGTATTACTTCTTGCCACCCATGAGGAAGCCATACTTCTCCTTGAAGCGGGAAACACGACCCCGGTCCATCACCTGCTGCGGGCCGCCCGTCCACGCCGAGTGGGACTTCGGATCGATTTCCAGCGTCAGCACGTCGCCTTCCTTCCCCCACGTCGAGCGGGTGATGTATTCGGTGCCATCTGTCATGACCACCTTGATGAAATGGTAGTCCGGGTGAATGTCCTTTTTCATCGCCAGCCTCTCGTGTCCATGCAAAAAGGCGGCCTTTGCAGGTGGGGCGAAAGCCCGCCCGCGCCCGTGCCACCTTCAAAAACGCGCTTGTGATGTGCGCTTTATAACAGCGCCATGCCATAATGCAATAGGGCGGCGCGCAAGCCAGCCTTTCGCTCGCCGCGTTGCGCGATTGCCACAATGCGACCGGCAAATCCGGTTGCGCGCGGCAAGACACTGGCATTAAGCTTTTGCTTGCCGATAATTGCGAACCTTGAACGGGGAAGAGGCCGATCTT
>JALVRJ010000404.1:3756-8573 GCA_027031305.1 Hyphomicrobiales bacterium
GGCCATGCCGCCCGCCATCGAGCGGGCCCAGGCCGGCAACCTGACCAATGTCCGAAGCGGCAACTGGAAAAGCTCCGGGCGCATCACCGGCCAACGCCCGCGTTTCGAACGCCGCGGTCGCCCCCGGCGGCGCATCGACTTCTTCGAGATGTTCGATCTCGACCCGCTGCGCCGCTCCCGCGCGCCGCGCGGCGAACCCTCCGTGCGCGGAGTGCCTCCCGTTCGCACTGGCGCGCCGGCGCTCATCGCCCCCGACGCGCCGGTGACGGAATTCGTCGAGAAACCGAAAATCTACGTCTATCCCGTGCCGCGCCTGCTGCCGCTGCGTGCGGCCAACCTCGCCGGCGAGGTCAGCGGGCCCCTTGCCGGTGCCATCCGCGACGTCCTGCGCACCGGCGCCGCGCGGGTGGAGGTGGAAAAGGCCAATCGCAAGGCCATCATCGCCTTCTACAAGGCGCGCGGTTATGCTCCGGTGTGGATTTCCGGCTCCGACGTCTCCACCCGCGGCCAGGCCGTGCTGGCCCTGCTGGCCCGCGCCCACGAACACGGCCTGAAGGACGCTCATTACCGTGTTCCCGTGGTGTGGGAACACAATGGCGACGCCCGTGCCATCGCCGGCAACGACTTCAATCTGGCCCGCCTCGACGTGGAACTGACCGCCATGGCCCTGCGCTACGCCCGCCACCTTTCCGGCGGCGTTGTCGACCCCAACAAGCTCAGTACCTATCACGACCTGCGCCCGCCGAAGGTATCCGCACCCGGGGCCCTGAAGAAGCTGGCCGAGGCCGGTGATGCCGCCGCCTGGTTGCGATCCCTGGCGCCCAAACATTTCGCCTATTCCCTCATGAAGCGCGAGCTAGCCCGCCTGCGCGAGGCAGAGCCGGAGAAACTGCTGCCGCCCATACCCGTCGGCCGGCTCATCCGCCCGGGTCAACGCGACGATCGCCTGCCTCTCATCCGCCGTCACCTCGCCAGGCTGGGATTACTGCCTCGAACGGCGCCGCAGGCCGGCGGCGCGGCGGTGCAGGCGGAACCGACGGCGGCGGAAGGCGCCGAACAGAACATCAATGGCGCATCACTGCAAACCTCCACCCCCGCGCCGTCCGCCGCCGCCATCGCGCAAGCCCCGGCGGCTGACCCCACCCTTTATGACACGGCGCTGGAGAGGGCCGTGCGCAGGTTTCAGAAAATGGCCGGCCTGAAGCCGGACGGCATCATCGGCAAGGGCACCATTGGCGCCCTCAACCGCCGCAACAGCCACGCCGGCAGGAAAGCGCGCATCGACAAGCTGGCGTTGAACATGGAGCGCCTGCGCTGGATGCCGCGCGACTTCGGCAACCCGCATTTCCTCGTCAACGTCCCGGCCTTCGAGGTCTACCTCTATGAGAACGGCAAGCAGCGCTGGAAGAGCCGGGTGATCACCGGCAAGCCGAAAAACCAGACCTACTTCTTCTCCGACTACATCGAATACGTGGTTTTCAATCCCTACTGGGGGGTGCCGCAATCCATCATCCGCAAGGAATTCATCCCCAAGCTGATGAAGAACCCCTACTGGCTGGACAAGGAAGGCTACGAGGTGCGCGATGCCAAGGGGCGCGTCATCAGTTCCGCCTCGGTGAACTGGGCCAGCTGGCGCAACGCCAAGCGCATCCCCTTCAATATCCGCCAGTTGCCCGGCGACAAGAACGCGCTGGGGCGCATCAAGGTGCTGTTCCCCAACAAGCACGCCATCTACATGCACGATACCCCCTTCAAGGGCCTGTTCAAGCGCCGCCAGCGCGCCTTCTCGCATGGCTGCGTGCGCGTGCAGAAGCCGGTGGAACTGGCCGAGCTGGTTTCCGGCCTCGACCCGTTCGAGATCGAGAACTACCTGAAGGAAGGCAAGAACAAGCAGATCAAGCTCAAGCAGCGCATCCGCGTTCACATCGCCTACTTCACCGTGTGGCCGGACAACGCCGGCAAGCTGCATTATTACAAGGACGTCTATGGCCGAGACAAGCTCTTGAAGATCGCGCTGGCCAAGCATGACGCCGCCTACACGCGCCTGAGCACGCGCCAGGCCGGACTGCGCTGAAGCCGCGCCGGCGCGCTCCGGCGTGGCACGCCAACCTTGCCGCCTCTTCATTCCCGCGCCCTTGCCGGGCGTGGCGCGGCTGCGCATATTGCGGCCAGGAATGCCTCGAAATGAAGGACGGATCCCGGCCATGTGGAACTATGTCAAGACCGCCATGCTGCTGGCGGCGCTCACCGCGCTGCTCATGGGCATGGGCTATCTGCTCGGCGGTGAAACGGGCATGTTCATCGCGCTGCTCGTCTCGCTGGGCATGAATGCCTTTTCCTGGTGGAATTCCGACAAGATGGTGCTGCGGATGCATAACGCCGAGCCGGTGGACGAGCGTAGCGCACCGGAGCTTCACGCCCTCGTCCGCCGTCTGGCACGCGACGCCGGCCTGCCCATGCCGAAGCTCTATCTCGTCCACACCGAGCAGCCCAACGCCTTCGCCACCGGCCGCGACCCGCAGCATGGCGTAGTCGCCGCCACCAGCGGCCTGCTGCGCCTTCTCGACAGGGAAGAACTGGCCGGCGTGCTGGCCCACGAGCTGGCGCACATCAAGAACCGCGATACCCTCATCATGACCATCACCGCCACCATCGCCGGCGCCATCTCCATGCTCGCCAATTTCGCCTTCTTCATCGGCGGTCGCGACCGCAACAATCCGCTCGGCTTCATCGGCACGCTGCTTCTGATGATCCTCGCGCCCATGGCCGCCATGCTGGTGCAGATGGCCATTTCGCGCACGCGCGAATACGCCGCCGACCGCGAGGGCGCCCTCATCGCCGGCAATCCGTTGTGGCTGGCCCGGGCACTGCAGAAGATCGATGCCTACGCCCGCGGTATCCCCAACCCCTATGCCGAGGCGCATCCGGAAACGGCCCACCTGTTCATCGTCAACCCGCTCACCGGCGAGGGCATGGACAACCTGTTTTCCACCCACCCCGACACCGCCAACCGCGTCGCCGCGCTGATGGAGCTGGCACGCGAGATGAGCCTGCGCCAACCCGCGCGCGACGCCGGGACCAGGGCCGAGGACAGGTTCGATTTCGACGACAGGTTCGATACCGACGCCATGTTCGACAGTAACGCCAGGTTCGGATCCTCTGGCGAAGGCGACCCCGATGCGGATATCTCCCCCTGGGGCGACAAGCGACCACCACGCGGCCCCTGGGGCTGAGCGGAGATAGACGAGGTGTCCTCACCATCCAGAGATTCGCACACCTCGACGGCCGGCCTGCCCGCCCGCCGCGTGGCCTGGGCGTTGCTGGAGGAAGTCCTGTGCCGGGGCGCGTTGCTGGCACGGGCGCAGCAGGCGCATGGGAGCCATTGGAACGCTCTGAATGCCACCGATCGCGCGCTGACCGACCACATCGTCCGCACCACCCTGCGCCGGCATGGCCAGATCGAGGCCATCATCGGCCGCTTCCTGTCGCGCCCCATGCCCGCCCGGGCCTGTCCGGCGCGCGCGGCGCTGATGATGGGGGTGGCGCAATTGCTGTTCATGCGCGTCCCGGCCCATGCCGCCATCCACACCACCGTGCAGTTGCTGAAGAAGCGCCCCGGCACCCGTCACCTGGCCGGGCTGGCCAACGCCGTGCTGCGCCGCGTTGCAGAAACCGCCCCACGGCTGGTGGAAGAAACGGACGAACGCGACAATATTCCCGCCTGGCTGCGCGCACGCTGGCAAACGGCCTATGGTCAAGAGGCCGTGCGTGCCATGGCCCACGCACTGATCACCGAACCACCGCTGGACATTTCGCTGAAACACCCCGAAGCGGCCGCCAAATGGGCCGAACGGCTCAATGCTCTCATCCTGCCAACGCAGACCCTGCGCATCCACCATCCCGCCGGAGCGGTGCGCAACCTGCCCGGCTATGAGCGGGGTGAATGGTGGGTGCAGGACGCCGCCGCCGCCCTGCCCGCCCTTTGCATGGGCGAGGTCGGGGACAGGCATATCGCCGACCTGTGCGCCGCCCCCGGTGGCAAGACGGCGCAACTGGCCGCCCGTGGCGCCCGCGTCACCGCCGTGGACATATCGGAAAAACGCCTGCGGCGGCTGCGGGAAAATCTCGCCCGCCTGCGCCTCTCCGCCGAGGTCGTCACCCACGACGTGCTTTCCTGGCGCCCACCCCAGCCGTTCGACGCCGTGTTGCTCGACGCGCCATGTTCCGCCACCGGCACCTTCCGTCGCCATCCGGACGTGCTGCTGGCCAAGACGCCCGACCAGGTGCGCGAACTGGTCGACCTGCAACGCGCCATGCTGGCCCATGCCGCCGACCTCGTTCGCCCCGGCGGCCTGCTGGTCTATTGCGTCTGCTCGTTGCTGCCGGAGGAAGGCGAGGAACAGGCCGCGCATTTCCTTCATCGCCACGGCGAAACCTTCGAGCGCCTGCCCGTGCGGCCCGAAGAGATCGGCGGCCTGGCCCACCTCGTCAACGAGGCTGGCGAGGTGCGCACCCTGCCGCACCTGCCCATCGGTGAAAGCCACGGCATGGACGGCTTTTTCGTCGCCCGCTTCCGCCGCCGCGCCTGATGGATTGGAGCAAGGCTCTTCAAGCCTTGGAAATAAAAAATGAAGGCCGCCCTGGATAAATCATGTTATTGAATTTAGAATGATTTTTTCACTATCTAGATAGCATGACTTTTGAGGGTCGAGAGAAGCGCCTATGGCGAAAAATCACCATTGGCGCTTCTTTTCCATTCTTTTCGCAACTCATACCAGAATGCAGGAAGAACCACGCAGAAGCCCCGCGCCCCCGCC
>JALVRJ010000405.1:0-322 GCA_027031305.1 Hyphomicrobiales bacterium
AAATCACCGAATTTCTGCAAACCCACCAGCACAAGATCGTGTCCTGCCGCCGCGCCGACACCCTGCAAGCGGCCGCCAGCCTGCTCTATTCCAATCGCATTGGCGCCATGCCGGTGGTTGACAGCACGGGAAAGCTGGTTGGCGTCCTCTCCGAGCGCGACATCGTCTCCGCCCTCTCGCAGCGCCCCTCCGAGCTGATGAAACTGCGCGTGCGCGATGTCATGTCCGCGCCGCCCGTCACCGCCCAGTGCGAGGCGGAAATGGACGACGCCATGAAGCTGATGATAAGCCACAAGTTCCGCCACCTGCCCATCATCGACGA
>JALVRJ010000405.1:332-2818 GCA_027031305.1 Hyphomicrobiales bacterium
GCCGCCTGCGCGGCATGCTCTCCATCCGCGACTGTCTGGCCATGCAGCTGCACGACAAGGAGCTGGAGGCCAACGTCCTGCGCGACAGCTTCATCGCCGCCCGCTTCTCCTGATCACCGGCGAGAAACAAGCGAAAGCCCCGCCTGGACACGCCCCCGGCGGGGCTTCTTGTTGCCGTAAAGGCTCTTGCCATAGTCATGAGCGGGCCAGTTCCCATTTCCTGGGCCGCTGTTTGAAATATTGCGATATCGTCACTGTTCACGAGCATGGCTGTAGTGTTCAACACTTGGAGCATGCAGACGTTGATGAAAGATATTGGAATCGCCGAAATCGCCATGCTGCCTGCCAGCTGTTCACCGGTCTGAAAGAGCCGGGAAAAGCGTTTTCCGGCCCTGCAACCCCATGAATCCTGAATTTCCGCTTGTCACAGGCGGATCGCGGCTTCAAGAATGGCGAAAGAATCGCGCAAATCCCGCCGGGATTTTTCGCGGCGAACGAGGTCCGGCGCATGCAGTCACTGAAATCCTTCTTCTTCATACTCGGACAGCTGGGACGCGGGCGCGCCTTCGTGCTGGTGGCGCTTCTGTTCGTCAACAGTCTGCTGGAGGGGCTGGGGCTGGCCACTCTGCTGCCGCTGTTCATGGTCGCCATGGGCGGAGGGATCGGCGGCTCGGCGTCACCTGCGGTAAAAGCCGTGATGGAAGTCATGCGGACAATGGGACTGCCTGCGGAAACCTGGGCGCTGGCCGCGCTGGCCGCGGGTGCGCTGGTTCTGCGCGAAATATTTTCCTTCGCCATCCTCTATTACGCCGGCCATACCATCACCGGTATCGCCGCGCGCATGCGCCAGAACATGCTGCGCGCCATAACGGCGGCCCGCTGGCCGTGGTTTCAGGAAAAACAGCTTGGCAGAATGTCCATTACCCTTGCGCAATTCACCAATCAGGCCGCGCAATCCATGGAGCTGGCCATGGACGCGCTGGCGATATTCCTGCGCACCTTTGTCTATATCGCGCTGATCGTCTCCATTTCCTTCTATCTGGCCGCTTTCGTGTTCGCCGCGGGCCTGGCGCTATATGCGCCGCTCCTTCATCTGGTGCGCAGGGCGCAAAGGCACAGCGGAAAATTCGTCAACGCATCGGAGATGCTCAGCGCCTATTTCTCTGATATTTTTTCCTCCATCAAGGCCATCAAGGCGATGGGGATGGAACACTCGGTGCAGCCGCTGTTCGACCGTTACATCCTGCGCCTCATGCGCCAGCGCCGGTATGTCTTGCTGGCCAGTTACGGCCTGACGGCGCTGCAAAACATCACGGCCATCATTCTGGTCTTCTCGGCGCTCTACATCGCCATCAACTGGCTGCGCATATCCATTGTGGAGGCTGGTCTCGTGACCGGCCTGATGCTGAGTATCGTCAAGAATCTGTCACGTTCGCAAAAACGCCTGCAGCTGGCCATAGAGATGGAGCCATATCTGCGCCGTGTTCTGGCGCTCACGGAATCGGCGCGGAATTCCGCCGAGCACGATGGCGGGAACAAACGCCCTGCATTGGCGGAATCCATCACCTTCGACGATGTATACTTTTCCTACCCGGGCAAGGAGGTGCTGAAAGGCGTTTCCTTTACCATTCCGGCCGGAAAAACAACCGTGTTCATCGGCCCTTCCGGGGCGGGCAAGACCACCATCATCGATCTCATTACCGGGCTCTACCGCCCGCAAGGGGGGAAAATCCTCGTGGACGGAACGCCTCTGGGGAAGCTCGATCTGCACGCCTGGCGCTCGATGACCGGCTACGTGCCGCAGGAGCTCATCCTGCTTTCCGGCACGGTGCGCGACAACATCACCCTGGGCGCCAAGGTGGCTGACGCCGATGTCTGGCGCGCCCTGGAAAAGGCCGGTGCGGCGGAGTTCGTCTCCGAACTGCCGAATGGCCTGGATACCGGTCTGGGCGAGCGCGGCCTGAAGCTCTCCGGCGGCCAGCGCCAGCGGCTTTCCCTGGCCCGCGCCCTTGTGCGCGAGCCGAAGCTGCTCATTCTGGACGAAGTGACGTCCGCCCTCGATCCGGAAACCGAGCGCCGCCTGGTGGAGCGCATCGGCGGCCTCTCGGGCGGAGACATCACCATCATCGCCATCACCCACACCAGCGCCTGGCTGGCGGCGGCGGACAAGGTGCTGCATCTGGAAAACGGCAAGGCCGGCGAAGGCGTCCCCGAAGGCCGCGAAAGCAGATAGCTCAGCCTTTCGCTTCCTGCCGCGCCTCGGCGATGGCCCCGTCTATGGCCGTCTCCAGCTTGTCCATCAGCTCGCTCATGTGGCGCTCCTCGATGATGAAGGGCGGCGCGAGCAGGATGTGGTCGCCGCTGAAGCGGTCTTTCGTCCCGGCCATGGGATAGCAGATCAGCCCGGCCTCGAGAGCTTTGGCCTTGATGCGCGCCGCCAGCTTCCAGCGCGGCGGGAAGGGCTCCTTGCTTTCGCGGTCTTCTAC
>JALVRJ010000406.1 GCA_027031305.1 Hyphomicrobiales bacterium
GTATCAGGCCTTCAGCAAGCGCCGGCAGAGATCGTTCAGCTGGTCCAGCGTTTGCCATTCCAGCACCAGCCGGCCACCCTTCCTGCCCCTTTGCTGAATGCGCACCGGCAGGCCCAGAACCTCCTCCAGTTCCTTTTCCAGCGCCCGCGTGTCGGCATCGGCCTGCTGCGCGCCCGCCCCGGCGCCGTGCGCACCACCCTTGCGACCGCGTTTTTTGCCCTCGCGCTGCGACAGCTTCTCGGCCTCGCGCACGGACAGCCCCAGCTCGATGATCTTCTGTGCAAGAACGGACGGATTTTCCATCGTCACCAGCGTGCGCGCGTGCCCGGCCGACAGGCGTCCTTCGCGGATGTGTTCCTGAACATCCTGCGGCAGGTTCAGCAGGCGCAGGGTATTGGCCACGTGTGATCTGCTCTTGCCGATGATGTCCGCCAGCTGCTGCTGCGTATAGCCGAACTGGTCGATGAGGCGCTGATACCCATTGGCCTCTTCCAGTGGCGTGAGGTCGGCGCGCTGCACGTTCTCGATCAGCGCCACTTCCAGCGCCTCGCGCTCCGACAGGTCGCGCACGATCACCGGAACCTCGTGCACGCCGGCCATTTGCGCCGCTCGCCAACGCCGCTCGCCGGCAACGATCTCGTATTGTCCTTCATGCGCCCCCGGGCGCACCAGAATCGGCTGCAACACACCCTTTTCGCGAATCGAATCGGCCAGTTCGCGCAGCTCCTCCTCGCGGAAGTCCTGGCGCGGGTTGAACGGGCTGGCCGTCAGGTCGGCCACCGCCACGGTTTTCAGCCCCTCGACGTCCCCGCCCCCCGGCTCTTCCGTGAAATCATCCCCTATCAGCGCCGCCAGTCCCTTGCCCAGCCGTTTCCTGCCCGCGTTCATCTGTTGATCCCCCTGTGATTCCAAATCGTTCCGACATCGAATCAAGTTGTCGTTGATTTACCGATCACCCCGTAACTCCGCTTCCCGTCGGATTATTTCGGAAGCGAGTCGAATATAGGCCTGCGCCCCGGCGCAGCGATGATCGTATAGCAGCACCGGCTTGCCATGCGAAGGCGCTTCTGAAACCCGCACATTGCGCGGAATGATGGTCTGATAGACCTTGTCCCCCAGCACCGCGCGCACATCTTCCGCCACCTGCGTCGACAGCGAATTGCGCCGGTCATACATGGTCAGGATGACCCCCTGAATCGCCAACCGCGGATTCAGGGTGCGGCGTACCCGTTCCACCGTCTTCAGCAACTGTGACAGGCCTTCCAGGGCGAAATACTCACATTGCAGCGGCACCAGCACGGCATCAGCCGCCGTCAGCGCGTTGATGGTCAGCAGGTTCAGCGACGGCGGACAATCCACCAACATGTAACTGTAGTCACAGCCGCCCGCCGTCACGCAGCGCGATATCGCGTCGCGCAGCCGGTGCGCCTTGCGGTCGAAGTCCGCCAGCTCCAGCTCCGCCCCCAGCAGGTCCATGGTGGACGGCGCGCATTCCAGCCCCGGGATGCCCGTCTCGAGAATGACCTTTCCCAGCTCGGCCTCGCCGATCAGCACCTCATAGGTGGAACGCCGCACAGCCGACCGCTCGATGCCAAGCCCGGTGGTGGCGTTCCCTTGCGGGTCAAGGTCCACCACCAGCACCCTTTCTCCCACGGCCGCCAGCGCCGTGCCCAGGTTGATCGCCGTGGTGGTCTTGCCGACACCGCCTTTCTGGTTGGCGATCGCCAGAACACGCACGGACCGTTTCATCTCCGACTCAATCACGCCGCACCTCGCTCAGCCGCAATATGCTGGCCTCCTTGTCCGTAACGGATGGATAGGCCTCCAACCTGAAGCGCCAGCCCCGCCGCCGCGCCTCTTCCACCTCCGCGCGCGCCGAGCGTCCTTTCGGCAACAAGGCCCCCGTGCCGGCTTCCAGCATGGGTGCCGCCAGCGCCAGCAATTCCGGCAAGGGCGCCAGCGCCCGTGCCGTGATCAACGTATCAGGCCCGGCAATCGACTCCCGCGTGGCCAGCGCCTCGATTCGTTCGTGATGCATGTTTACATCAATTCCGGCCTTCTGCGCCACCTGCCGCATGAACGCACACTTGCGAGCGGCAGATTCCACCAGATGCACATCCCACCGTTCCGGCGCCGCCAGCGCCAGAACCAGCCCTGGCACGCCACTGCCGGCACCCAGGTCGACGATCCGCTGCACGCCTTCGGGGATCAGGGAAAGCAATTGCAAGGCGTCGGCCACGTGCCGCGTCCATGCCTGATCCAGCGTCGACGGCGCCACCAGGTTGATGTGCGGATTCCACCGACGCAATTCTCGCACATGGATTTCCAGTCGTGCACATGCCTCGGGCGTCAGGCCGAAAAATCGGCACACCTCGTCTCGCCCGGCATCTGGCGGCAAATATTGCATGAAAAATACCCCGCGGTTTGTTTTGTCTCGTCGGCTCACGACTGTCTTCCCCCCTGGGAAAGTCAAGAACGCTCTTGTCGGCCGTCGCAAAGCGTTCCAATTCTCTGGCTTTCCACGGCAGGAGAGACAACGGCAGTGCACGGTCAAGGACGAATTCTCGCCATTGTCCTTTCTCTTGGCCAGGAATAGGAAATGGGCTGTCCTAGATAAGGTGTTTGCTGTTTCACAACTCATTGAATGTCAAGCACGGCCCTGCGGGCCGCCGCGAAGCGGTATCATGCTTGACATTCAATGAGTTGCGAAAAAAATGGCAAAGAAGCGCCAATGGCGAAAAATCGCCATTGGCGCTTCTCTTGGCCCTTAAAAATCATGCTATCGGAAGATTGGGAAATCAT
>JALVRJ010000407.1 GCA_027031305.1 Hyphomicrobiales bacterium
GTCGGCGCGGCTGTTTTCCTCGCCAAAACGCACCTCGCGGCGGATGGTGTCGTATCCGGCCAGCTCGGGGATCAGACCGCCGCGGATGGCCTCTTCCGCCAGCCTGTTGGGCAGGCCCGTGTTCAACCCCACCAGCGCCTTGCCGGCGGGGCCGTTCACCTCGACGAGCTCCCAGCGGTGGCGATACTTGCGCTTCGGATCGTCGGAGACGGAGAGCCACACGCGGTTGCCTTCGTCCAGCAGGCTCATCATGGAGCCGGTGTTGGGGGTGGATGCGGTGACGAGTTCGCCGGTATCCTCGAGCACGACATCGGCCAGGAACCGCTTGTAGCGACGCACCAGGCGGCCCGGGATCATGGGTTGCGGCAGTTTCATGGCGGTGGTTATCCTGAACGGAGTGAAGGCGAAATACACTTGGAGTGTTCTGCATGGCAGGCGGCGCGCAAGGCGGCAAGTCCCATGCCGCCAAACGGCATGATGGTTCGCAGGGGGGCGCCCCGGCGATGGAGGATCCCACCGCCGCGGTGCTGGTGATCGGCGATGAGATCCTCTCGGGAAGCGTGGAGGACACCAACAGCCGCGAGATCGCGCGCTTTCTCGCAGGCCTGGGCGTGCAGCTGGACGAGATCCGCGTGGTGGCGGACGACCTGGAGGCCATCGCGCGGGCGGTGAACGAGCTGCGCGCGCGTCATGATGTCGTCATCACCACCGGCGGCATCGGTCCCACGCACGATGACGTGACCACAGACGCGGTGGCGCGCGCCTTTGGCGTGCCGGTGGTGGAAGACGCGGAAGCGGCGGCGCGTCTGCGCGCCTTCCTGCGCGCCCGCGGGCGGCGCGAGAACGCCGCGCGAATGCGCATGGCGCGGGTGCCGCAAGGCGCGGCGCTGATCGACAACCCGGTTTCCGCAGCGCCTGGCTACCGGATGGACAACGTTTACGTGCTGGCCGGCGTGCCACGGGTGATGCGGGCGATGCTGGAGACGATGAAGCCCCTGTTGAGACGGGGCAGGGCGCGCAAGGAAGTGGCCTTGAGCGCGCCTATACCGGAAGGCGAGCTGAGCGCCGAGCTGGCGGACATCGCGAAGCGGCACCCACGGGTTTCCATCGGATCCTATCCGTCCTTCGACGGTCCGGTGGACAATCCGCGCATGAGCGTGCGCGTGGTGGTGCGCTCGGCCGACGAGGCGGCGCTTGAGAAGGCGGCGCGCGAGGTGGATGCGCTGTTGCGGCGCCATGAGCACGCCGAGCGCGAAAGGGGTTGATAACTTTCCGGAATTCCGCCTTCAACAAGGGGGTTGCCCATGGCGGAGGGGTGGAGATTGATAAAAATAAACGACAAATTTACCCAGTCCCTTCGCCAGTTCTTAATCCGCCCTCTCTAGTCTTTCAGCCGATACGAGGGGAAACCTGAAAAACAACAACATCCCCACGGTTACAGGTCAGTGCGTCAGTAGGGGCAGGTGTAACAATGAACAGGCAGGTCACTCGGGACTTCTATGCCGGCGGCAAGCCCGCGCCGGCGCCCATGAAGAGCAGGTATCTTGAGGCGGTGAGCCTCATCGAGAAACTGCACCGGCGGCTTCTGGAGGTCGTCAAGGCCGAGTTCGAACGGCATGGCCGCGACGATCTGAACCCGGTACAGGCCCTGTTGCTCTACAATATTGGTGACGAGGAGCTGTCCGCCGGCGAGCTGAAGGCGCGTGGCTATTACCAGGGCTCCAACGTTTCCTACAACCTGAAGAAGCTGGTGGAAGCCGGCTATGTCTCGCACCAGCGCAGCCCATCGGACAGGCGCGCGGTGCGTGTGAAGCTGACCGAGAAGGGCCAGGAGGTGCGCAAGCTGGTGGACCAGCTCTACGAGCGCCAGCTGGTGCCCATCCGCGAGGTCATGGGCATGGACGAAGAGGAATTCGCGCGACTGAACAAGGCGCTGTCGCGGTTGGAGCGGTTCTGGACGGACCAGGTGCTCTACCGTCTGTAATGGCCGATGGGCCGATGATCCGTTCCAGAAACGTCCGGGGCGCCCGGTCGCCCATGTTCAGGGAGGCCCGAAGCGAAAACGAGGCGAAAGCCGGACAGGAGCATTTTCTTTCGGGCCCTGCGAACGCCCCGCGCGCCAGTGGCGAGCGGGGCGTTTTCGTTCGCATGAAGAGAGCGTGCGGACATGTTCGCCAGATCGCGACGCCCGAGAATCATCCGGCGTTGGCCCAGGGGTCGTTCTCGGGCTTCCACTTGATGGAACAGCCAATGCTGGGGACCTGTTCCTCAGGTCCCTTGCCGGTTCTGGCCACCTGCACCATGGCCTCGAACAGCTCACGACGGGCATTGGGCGCGGCAGGCTCCTTGCGCGACTCGTCCAGCCGGCCGCGGTATTGCAGCTCGCGATTGGCGTTGAAGCCGAAGAAATCCGGCGTGCATACGGCGCCATAGGCCTTCGCCACCTCCTGGCTTTCGTCGTAGAGGTAGGGGAAGGGAAAATCGTGCTCTTGCGCGAACTTCTTCATGTTCTCGAAGGAGTCCTCGGGGCGGTAGTTGGCGTCGTTCGAGGAAATGGCCACGAAGCCGATGCCGTGTTCGGCCAATTCCCTCGCGTCGCGCACGATGCGGTCGATGATGGCCTTAACGTAGGGGCAGTGGTTGCAGATGAAGACCACGACGGTGCCCCTTTCGCCGGCGATGTCGTCGAAGGTGTAGGTCTTGCCGTCGACGCCGGGCAGTTCGAAGTCCGGCGCCTTCCAGCCGAAGTCGCAAACAGGTGCCTGTGCCGCCATGATGGTCCTCCCTCTCGTTGATGGACTTTCATTTTCTGATTAGGCAGCGTGCTCACGCGCCGCAAGAGGGTGGGAGCGTCCGGGAGCGATCAATTCGTTTGGTGGAAAGCCTTGACGCCGCACGCCGCGCCTCGCGGGAGGTGTTGGCATGGCAAAGGCCCTGATATGGGCGCATTTCCTTGACTTGGGCGCGTATGGGTCTATGTTCCGGGCAGGTTCACGTGCGGATTCGCCACTTCCTCCCGCCATGGGGCGGTCAATCGTCCCCCCGGCAGTCCGGAGGCCCCGGCTTGCCGGACGAGACGGTCCAGCAGGGTCTGGTGGGCGCGTTACCTTGCCCTCGACGCGGTTGGGCGCGCTGGCGAAGAGAGACACGCCATCAAATCACATCGAAAGACATCATGAGCGAACAGGACAAGACGACGGACGTTTCTTCATCGGATAACGCGCAACGGGAGGCCGCCGGCGAAACCGCCACGGAAACGGCTGCGGAACGGACGGAGGAGGCGAACGAACCGGGGTTCGAGGGCCTGGGGCTGAGCGAAAAGACCCTGGCGGCGGTGCGGGACGCGGGCTTCGAGAAACCCACCGTCATTCAGCGCGAGGCCATTCCCCACGCCTTGCAGCGCAAGGACGTGCTGGGACTGGCGCAAACGGGCTCGGGCAAGACGGCGGCCTTCGTTCTGCCCATGCTGACGCTGCTGGAACGGGGGCGGGCGCGGGCGCGAATGCCGCGCACATTGATCCTGGAGCCCACCCGCGAGCTGGCGGCGCAGGTGTATGACGCCTTCCAGCAATTGGGCAAGCACCACAAGCTGAAGGTGGCGCTGTTGATCGGTGGCGTGTCGTTCGAAGAACAGTCGCGCATCATCGATCGCGGGGCGGATGTGCTCATCGCCACGCCGGGGCGGCTGCTGGATCACTTCGAGCGTGGCAAGCTGTTGCTGACGGGCGTGGAGATCCTCGTCATCGACGAGGCCGACCGGATGCTGGACATGGGCTTCATCCCCGACATCGAGCGCATCGTCAAGCTGTTGCCGTTCACGCGTCAGACGCTGTTCTTCTCCGCCACCATGCCGAAGGAGATCCAGCGGCTGGTGGACCAGTTCCTGCACCTGCCGGTGCGGGTGGAGGCGCAGCCGCCGTCCTCCACGGCGGAGAGCATCGATCAGAAGCTGGTGCTGGCGCCGGTGGAAGAGACTGCCAAGCGGGCGAAGCTGCGCGAGGTCATCGACGCGCGGAAGGACGCGGTGAAGAACGCCATCGTCTTTGCCAACCGCAAGAAGACGGTGGGCATCCTGTTGAAGTCCATGCTCAAGCACGGCTATTCGGCCGGCGCCCTGCACGGCGACATGGATCAATACGAGCGGCTGGATACGCTCCAGAAGTTCCGCGACAACGAGATCACCTATCTCATCGCTTCGGACGTGGCGGCACGCGGGCTGGACATTCCGGAAGTCAGCCACGTGTTCAACTACGACATGCCGGTTTCGCCGGAGGATTACGTGCACCGCATCGGCCGCACGGGTCGCGCCGGGCGCAAGGGCGAGGCCGTTTCGCTGGTGACACCGGAGGATTTCCGTGTGCTGGCGGCCATCCAGAAGCTGATCGGCAAGGAAATTCCATGGGAAGGAGAGGCTCCCTCGGAAGAAGAGATCGAGGCGGCACGGGCCAGGAAGCGTGGTGGCGGTCGTTCGCGCGGAGGGCGTGGTGGTGGCCGGGACAAGGGGCGGACCGGGCGCGGCGGCAAGTCCGCGCGGACGAACAAGCCGCGCGACGAAGCCCGCGCGCAGGCGGAAGGGGGCGAAAGGAAGAGGAAACGCCGCCGCAAGCGCAAGGCAACGGGTGAAGCGCAAACACGCGGCGGAGGAGAATCCTCGCGTCAGCAGGCCAAGGCGAACCCCGGGCAGGCCGCCGCCAAGGAAGGCAATGAAGACGCCAACAAGGGCGGCGGAAACAATGGGGGCAAGGGTGGCAACAAGCCCGCCGCCTTCGATGAAAGCAACATGCCCGCCTTTCTGGCCCGCCCGGTGGAACGGGAATGAGCGCTCGGGCTGTGCACGAACGGGTGACTTCGAGGTGCCGGTCGCGATCGACGCATCGGTTTCTCCGGCTTTCGAAAAGTGCTTTTCCGGTCCGACGGAAGCGTTTATACGCCTGATGTGGACAACCTGAGAAACCGCATTCGCATCGTCGCCCGAATCGGGCATAGATTCACCACATGACCCGATATGTCTTCATCACCGGCGGCGTGGTGTCCTCCCTGGGCAAGGGCATCGCATCCGCGGCGCTTGGCGCGTTGCTGATCGCGCGCGGATATTCCGTGCGCCTGCGCAAGCTCGACCCCTACCTGAACGTCGATCCGGGCACCATGAGCCCCTATCAGCACGGCGAGGTGTTCGTCACCGACGACGGGGCGGAGACCGACCTGGATCTGGGACATTACGAGCGCTTTACAGGTCGCGACGCGGTGCGTGACGACAACATCACGACCGGGCGGCTGTATCAGCAGATCATCGCCAAGGAGCGACGGGGTGACTATCTGGGCGCCACGGTGCAGGTCATCCCCCACGTGACCAACGAGATCAAGGAATTCATCCTCTCTGGCAACGAGGATTACGATTTCGTTCTGTGCGAGATCGGCGGCACGGTGGGCGATATCGAAGCGTTGCCATTCTTCGAGGCCATCCGCCAGCTGGGCAACGAGCTTCCAGCGGGCTCCACCGCCTATATGCACCTGACATTGGTGCCCTACATCCCGGCCGCCGGCGAGCTGAAGACCAAGCCGACGCAGCACTCGGTGAAGGAGTTGCGCAGCATCGGCATACAGCCCGACATCCTGCTGTGCCGGGCGGACCGCGAGATCCCGGAGGGCGAGCGGCGCAAGATCGCGCTGTTCTGCAACGTGCGGCCAGAGGCCGTGATCCAGGCGCTGGACGTGAAGTCCATCTACGACGTCCCCATCGCCTATCACCGCGAAGGGCTGGACAGGGAGGTGTTGCGAGCGTTCGGCCTGGAGGAGGGCGCGCCCCGGCCCGACCTTTCGCGCTGGCAGGACATTTCCGAACGCATCCACAATCCCGAGGGCGAGGTGACCATCGCCGTGGTGGGCAAGTACACGGGGCTGATCGACGCCTACAAGTCGCTCATCGAGGCGCTCACGCACGGCGGCATCGCCAACCGGGTGAAAGTGAACATCCGCTGGATCCAGTCGGAGATCTTCGAGCAGGAGGACCCGGCGCCGTATCTCGAGGACGTTCATGGCATCCTGGTGCCCGGCGGCTTCGGCGAGCGCGGGGCGGAAGGCAAGATCATGGCGGCGAAGTTCGCGCGTGAACATGGCGTGCCGTATTTCGGAATCTGCTTCGGGATGCAGATGGCCGTCATCGAGGCGGCGCGGCACCTGGCCGGTATCGAGAAGGCCTGCTCCACCGAGTTCGGCCCGTGCGAGGAGCCGGTGGTGGGGCTGATGACCGAGTGGATGAAGGAAGGCGAGCTGTTGCAGCGTTCCGAGAACATGGACATGGGCGGCACCATGCGGCTGGGGGCCTACGAGGCGGTGCTCAGGCAAGGCTCGCGGGTGGCGGAGATCTATGGCACGACGCACATATCGGAGCGTCACAGGCACCGCTACGAGGTCAACATGCGCTACCGCGATGTGCTGGAAAAGCATGGGCTGATCTTTTCCGGCACCTCTCCGGACGGGCTGTTGCCGGAGGTGGTGGAATATCCCGATCATCCCTGGTTCATCGGGGTGCAATATCATCCGGAATTGAAATCGCGTCCGTTCAACCCGCACCCCCTGTTCGCCTCGTTCATCGGCGCGGCGGTGCATCAGTCGCGGTTGTTCTGACGCGCCCGGTCCGCGCGGACATGCGGCCGGGATGTCCTGAAACTCCGAACGGGTGAAGGCCATGCGGCTGATTTCCGAGCATTCGCCGAAAACGGCTTCGCGCAGTTTCCTGCCCATGGCCGCCTCGTTGTTCGCGGCGTTCCTGGCGTTGCTTGTGGCGGGTGTTCTGCTGCCCGCCGCTTCCGCCTTTCTGGCGACACCGGCCCTTGCGAGCGGTCCGGCGCAATCGGGCGATGGAACGCCGGGCACGGCGAAGGCCGCCGGAAAGGCCGGAGTGCCAACGCTGCGCAAGCGTTCCGCCGACAAGGCCGGGGCGCCCTCGGCGGAAGCAGACTCCAAACGGCACGAAGTGCAGGCGGAGGTGGCGCTGGGTGGCGCGGTGGAAGAGGCCCGCGCCGTGGCCGGACGCCTGGAGCGCCTGGCGGCGGAAGCGGAAAAGGAGCTGGCGGAGCTGCGGCTGAAGGTGGAGCGGCCGGACGCCGACGAAAAACTGTTGCGCGAGGCGCGCGGCAAGCTGAACCAGTTGAGTCTGAGGCTGCTGGCGGCGCGCAAGGATCTGGAACAGCCGCTGGGCCACATGCGCCAGCAGCTCAAGGCCCTGGGTCCGGCGCCGAAGGCAGGGGAGACGGAAGATCCGGGCATTACCGCGCGGCGCAAGCTGCTGTCGCGGGTGGTGCATCGCATGGAGGCGGTGGACCGCCGGCTGGAGCTGTTGCTGTTGGAAATGGAGCAATTGCACAACCGGGCCACCGAGCGTCAGCGCAGCCTTTTCTTTTCCGAGATACTCAAGCCGGCGCGCTCCATCCTCAACCCGTTCCTGTGGACGGACGGGCTGGCACAATTGCCGGAATACTGGCAGCGCCTGCGGGTGATGGCCGGCGGCTGGCTGAGCGAGGACGCGCGGTTCAGCCTGCTGGCGGCCATGGCGTTGATCCTCTTGGCGCTGGCGGGGGTCGTGTGGCTGTGGCGACAATGGCGTGGTCCATGGGAAAAGGGGGGTGAGGCGGCCGACGAGGTGCAGCGGCTGTGGCGGGCGGTGCGGGTGCCCCTGTTCGTGGCCCTGCTCACCTTCCTGCTAATGATCTTTCTCAAGATCGTGCTGTTTACGCTGGGCACGCCATCGCCACGCATGGAGCGGCTGTTGTCGGCGTTCGCCGGCGGCACCCTCTACGCGGTGGTGCTGATGGCGCTGGCGCGCGGGATCCTGCGGCCGCGCACGCCGCACATGCGGCTGGTGGACATCGCCCACGAGGGGGCAACACGGGCCTATCGCTGGGCGGCGCTGGTGGCCATTCTGCACGGACTGGACGTTTTCATCGTGCGCTCGGCGGCGGAATTGTTCATGCCCGTCTCCTTCATCGAGACGTGGAGCGCCTTCATGGCGGCGGCGCACGTGGTGCTGGTATGGCTGCTGATCATGTCCATCCGCCGCGCCCGGGCGCTCAGCGAGGTGGCGCCGGACAGCGCGCCGAAGCATTTCCTGTTCGGCTGGGTGCGCTACGTGTTCCATGTCATCCTGCTGTTGCTGGCCATCATCGTGCTGGCGCTGTTGCTGGGCTATGTGGCTCTGGCGCATTTCATCGCCCGGCAAATGGTTTTCACCGCGGCGCTGGTGGCCTCGCTGTACCTCGTTCATCACCTGGCCGACGCGCTGGTGAAAAGCGCTTTCGATCCGGCCTCTCCGGTCGGACGCTTCCTGCGCGAGAAGCTGCTGGTGCCGGAGGGGACGATTTCGCGCGCCGGTGTGCTGTTTTCCACGCTGGTGGACGTGGTGGTGGTGCTGATCGGCCTGCCGCTGATCCTCATGCAGTGGGCGGTGCAGCTGACGGACGTTTGGGTGTGGCTGCGCCAGGGGTTCTTCGGCTTCCGG
>JALVRJ010000408.1 GCA_027031305.1 Hyphomicrobiales bacterium
GCCCAACCCCCAAATCATGAAAAACAAGGGCTTGGGTGGGGGCGCGGGGCGGTTTGCACCGGTCAGCCTTTGTGCAAGCCGGTATCACTTCGTCGGCTGTCGAGGGCGGCCTCTGGCCGCCGTGCAGCGGGCAGGCCCCATGACAGTCGATGAGTTGAGGAAAAATGGCAATGAAGCACCAATGGCGATTTTCCGCCATTGGCGCTTCTCTCTGGCCATGTTCGCCAGCCGTAGTTTGTCTGGCCTCTGGGCGCGGGTCAGGCGCGGGGCCGCACGAGGCCGCGGTTGATGAGCGCCTCGGCGATCTGCACCGTGTTCAGGGCCGCCCCTTTGCGCAGGTTGTCGGCCACCACCCACAGCGCCAGGCCGTTGTCCACCGTGGCGTCGGTGCGGATGCGCGAGACATAGACCGGGTCCTCGCCGGCGCATTCCACCGGGGTGACGTAGCCGCCGTCCTCGCGCTTGTCCACCACCAGGATGCCGGGTGAGGAGCGCAACAGGTCGCGTGCCGCGTTCTCGTCCACTTCCTTCTCGAACTCGATGTTCACCGCCTCGCCGTGGCCGATGAACACAGGCACGCGCACGGCGGTGGCCGTGACCTTGATGTTCGGATCGAGGATCTTCTTCGTCTCGGCGTTGAGCTTCCACTCTTCCTTGGTGTAGCCGTCTTCCATGAACACGTCGATGTGGGGAATGACGTTGAACGCGATCTGCTTGGGAAACACCTTCGGCTCGGGCATGTCGGTTACATAGATGCCCTTGGTCTGGTTCCACAGCTCGTCCATGGCCGCCTTGCCGGCGCCGGAAACGGACTGATAGGTGGCAACCACGATGCGCTTGATCCCCCACTTCTCATGCAGGGGGTTCAAGACCACCACCAGCTGGGCGGTGGAGCAGTTGGGGTTGGCGATGATGTTGCGCCGGTTCGGGTCCTTTGCCCAGTCTTCCAGCACGTGCGCGTTCACCTCCGGCACCACCAGCGGGATGTCCGCCTCGTAGCGCCAGCAGGAGGAGTTGTCGATGACGATGGCGCCGGCCTTGCCGATGCGCGGCGCCCATTCCCTCGAGACCGAGGAGCCGGCGGACATCAGCGCGAAGTCCACCTTCGAGAAATCGAACTGCTCCAGGTCCCGGCACTTGAGGATTTCATCGCCATAGCTCACCTCGGTGCCCAGCGAGCGGCGTGAGGCGATGGCATAGACTTCATCCGCCGGAAAGCCGCGCTCGGCGAGAATTTCCAGCATGACGCGGCCGACGTTGCCCGTCGCGCCGACGACAGCGACCTTGTAGCCCATCGGATTTTCTCCTTTCGGATTTTCTTCTTCCCCTCGGGCCGCTTCCGGGCGGTTACACCGCCGCCTCCGGCCATGGTTTGCTCATCCGGCCTCTCCCCGGCGGAAGGAGAGGCCCGGGGAGGGGTCAGACCGTTTTGGTCGTTTTCCGAGTAGTGGATTTCGCCGGCAGGGTGCGCATGGAAAGACGCCATGCGGAGCCTTGCCGCGGCGCCATGGTGAGGTTGCTCGGGATTTCCGGCGTCTTGCGCATTTCTTGCCCTTGTAAAGCGGGGTTTCGGCAGGCTCATACCGGTTGGAGTGAGGGCTTGTCAATCGTCCCGGCCTTTTTCCTGTCGCCGGAAAGACCGATATGTTGGGAAACAGTTTCCAAAATTCTTTCATCCCGGCCCGTGGGAGAGGATGGACATGCTCGACATTTCGCACTGGCTCGCATGGGCGGCACATCCACAAGGCTGGATCACGCTCGCCACATTGAGCTTTCTGCAAATCATCCTGGCGGCGGACAACCTCGTGGTCGTCGCCATCGTTTCCCAGGGTCTGCGCGGCAGGCGGCGCAAGCGCGCCCAGAACATCGGTTTCGCCCTGGCGCTGGCGTTGCGCATCGCCATGCTTCTGGGGGTGGCGTGGGTCATGCAGCTGGAACGGCCCGTCCTTCAGCTTTTCGGACAGGACATTTCCTGGCGGGACATCCTGATGATCTGTGGCGGCCTTTACCTCATGTTCAAGGCCACGGATGACATGCACAAGGAAGCGACATACGCCCCGCGGGCCAGCGTGCGGCTGCGTGCGAAAGGGTTTTTCGCGGTGGTGCTGGCGGTGGCGGCGCTGGATGCCGTTTTCTCCCTTGATTCCCTGCTGGCTTCCGTGGCCATGACGCAGAACATGCCGATCCTGATCCTGTCGAACGTCATCGCCATCCTGGCCATGATCACCATCGCCTATCCCGTCAGCCTTTTCATCGAGCGACACATGACATTCCGGCTTCTGGCCTTGTCATATGTCCTGCTGATGGGCCTGGTCCTGGTGGCCGAGGGCCTGCATTTCCACATACCGCGGGGCTATGTCTATTTCGCCATGCTGTTTTCCCTGCTCACGGAAGCGGTCAACACCTGGGTGCGCCGGCGACGTCGTCGTCACCGCAAGCTCTCCGAGCTGCAAGGGGAAGTCGCGGGGAAAATCAGTCGAGGCTCATGAGGTAGGTGGCGATGGCGCGGATGTCGGCGTCGGGGAGTCTGGAGATGTTGGTCTGGACCTCGCCCATGCCGCCGGAGCTGATGTCCTCATAGCCCAGTGCCTCGCCGTATTTCAGCGCCTGGAAGAGGTCATTCACGTCCTTGTATCGCCCGCGTTTCTTCAGCCCGCGCAGCGAGGGCACGTGGCCCTTCTCCGACAGGTGCGGGGCGCCGGCCAGCCAGCGGCGGCGGTCGGGAATGAAAATGGCGTTGCGCGGCGTGTGGCATTCGCCGCAATGGCCCGGGCCGACCACCAGATAGG
>JALVRJ010000409.1 GCA_027031305.1 Hyphomicrobiales bacterium
GGGATGAGCCGCGCCCTCTGGCGCTCGGGGCGGCGGGCGTAGACCTGCTTGACGGCCTCGGCCATCAAGAGGCCGGAGAAGCCGGGCCAGAGCCACTTGCCCAGCCGTTCCCAGCTGGCGGCGGAGCCGCCGAGGAAGCGTCCGCGCCAGGGTGGCATGAACAGCATGGGGGTGAAGGCCACCGGCGTGAACATGGAGTCCTTCAGCAACTGCTCCAGTTGGCGGCGGGAGAAGGGGCGGCCATGGCCGAAGGGCACCTTTTCCACCCGCGCCCACAGGCCACTGCGGTTGGGCACGACGAAGACCGCGTGGCCGGAGGGGGCCAGCACCCGCCACAGTTCCTCCATCAGTCCTTCGCGCACCGGGGTGAGCTCCAGCGCGTGGACGACCAGCGCCAGGTCGATGCTGGCGTCGGGCAAGGGCAGGGCGGATTCATCGACCAGCGCGGTGGCCGGCGCTTCTGCCGCCGGCCAGGTCAGGGCGCCCTGGTGTGCCGGCATGAAGGCGAAAGTGGCGCGGGCCTGGCGGCGGTAGGCGTCGAGCCACGGCGTGGCGAAGCCCAGCCCCAGCACGCGGGCGTCCGCCGGTGGGCGCGGCAGGGCGTTCAGGTGCCGGGACACGATGCGCCGCACCTGCCGGCCCAGTGGGCTTGCGTAAAACTGCCGCAGCTCGATGATGTCCATTTCGCGCCGTCGCCCGTTTTTCCCCTTGCCGAATGTTCCTATATTACATGGCGAGATTTTCCTCCACCCGCGGCATGGTCGCGGGGCGGGGAGCGCAACCAGCAAGGGGAGCGACGGCCATGAAAGCCAATGCCGGAGTTTGCGAGCCGGCCGCGGAGCCGCAGTCGAAATTCGATTTCCGCCTGGTGCGGTGCCGCACGGACAATTACGCGGTGTTGTTTCATGACCCCGAAAGCGGCGAGACGGCGCTTGTGGACGCGCCGGAATTCGGTCCCGTCGACGCCGCCTTGCAAGAAGCGGGCTGGACGCTGACGCATGTCCTGATCACCCACCATCATGCCGATCACGTGGCGGCGAACGAGGAATTGAAGGCGAAATACGGCGCCACGATCATCGGTCCGGAGAAGAACCGGGGGCAGATTCCGGGCCTGGACAGGGGCGTGAAGGACGGCGACAAAATCACCTTTGGCGGCGATGTCATCGACGTGCTGGCGGTGCCGGGGCACACGCTGGGGCACGTGGCCTACTACATGTGCAATTCGAAGGTGGTGTTCACCGGCGACACGCTGTTCTCGCTGGGCTGCGGGCGGATTTTCGAGGGCGACGCGGAGACGATGTGGCACTCGCTGGACATGCTGCGCCATCTGCCGGAAGACACGCTGATGTATTGCGGGCATGAATACACGCTGAACAATGGCGAGTTCGCGCTGACGGTGGAGCCGCGCAACAAGGACCTGCAACGGCGTGTGGAAGAGGTGCGCTGGCTGTTGCGCGAGGGACGGCCGACGATTCCGGTCAGTATCGGGCAGGAGAAGAAGACCAACCCTTTCCTGCGTCCGGATTCGGCGGAAATACGCGACGTGCTGGACATGCACGGAGTGGAGAACTGGCGCGTGTTCGGCGCCTTGCGCGAGCGCAAGGATCACTTCTGATACCAGAATGCATAAAGAACCACCCACCACCCCGCGCCCGACGGGCCACGTTGCGGGGTGCGAACGCGGCGGAATCTATTTCTCGTCGTCCTTCAGCCTGACGCCATAGAGCTCCAGGCGGTGGTCCACCAGGCGGTAGCCGAGCTTGCGGGCGATCTTGCGCTGAAGTTCCTCGATTTCATCCGAAGTGAACTCGATGACCTCGCCGGTGTTGAGGTCGATGAGGTGGTCGTGGTGGTCGTCGCTGGCCGGTTCGTAGCGGGCGCGGCCGTCGCCGAATTCATGGCGTTGCAGGATGCCGGCCTCCTCGAACAGCTTCACCGTGCGGTAGACGGTGGCGATGGAGATGCGCGGGTCGATGGCGGTGGCGCGGCGGTGCAGCTCCTCGACGTCGGGATGATCGGTGGATTCGGCGATGACGCGCGCGATGACCCGGCGCTGGTCGGTCATGCGCATTCCCTTTTTCTGGCACGCCCGCTCGATGAAGCTTTCCGCGTTCGCCGCGTTCTTCCGTTCGCTGTCGCCGGTCATGCGTCCCCCATGATGCCGTGGCCGTTGCCCGCTCACGGTATAGGCTTTTTCGAGGGCATGGGCAACGCGCCGGGCCACCGTGATACCAATTTGCGAAAAGGCCGGGCGGAGCAAGCCGTCCCGCGGTCCCCCCAAGCCGCCGTTTTTCGCAAGGGGCTGTCCTGGCCAAGATGCCAAATCACAAAGCAAGGACGTGTGCAACAGTGAACGCCTAATCCAGGACAGCCCCTTTCACGATTTGGGAGCGCGGGGTGGCGGGTGGCTTCTTGCACATTCCGGCAAGACATGGAAACGGCGCGTTGGAGACGTCTCGCAGCGGGAGTTGAAAAGGTCTCCGGCGCCGGTTCGCGGGGCTTCAGGAAGAGCGCCGCCGGCCTTCCATGCGCAGGAGATCGTGCATGTGGACGATGCCCACCGGGCGGCGCGCCTCGTCGACGATGAACAGCACCGTTATCTGGTGCTCGTTCATGTGGCCGAGCGCCTTGCTGGCCATGTCGCAAGGGCCCATGGTTTTCGGGTTGGGCGACATGATGTCGGCGGCGGTCAGCTTCAGCAGGTCGGGGTGTTTCTCCATGGCCCGGCGCAGGTCGCCGTCGGTGATGATGCCCGTCAGCCGCCCCTCGTCATCGACGATGCCGACGGTGCCGAAATGCTTGCCGGTCATTTCCAGCAGCGCCTCGTTCATCGGCGTGTCGGGCGTGACCAGCGGCAGTTCCTCGCCGGTGTGCATGATGTCCTTCAGCGGCTTGAGCAGGGCGCCAAGGTTGCCGCCGGGGTGAAACTGGCCGAAATCCGCCGCCCGGAAGCCGCGCGCGGAGAGCAACGCCATGGCCAGCGCGTCGCCCAGCGCCAGCTGCATGGTGGTGGAGGTGGTGGGCGCCAGCCCCAGCGGGCAGCCTTCCTCGGCATCGGGCAGCAACAGCAGATGGCTGGCGGCCTGTGCCAGCGGGCTTTGGGCGTCGGCGGTGATGGCCACCAGGGGGATGCGGTTACGGGTGGCGAAATGGATCATCGCCGCCAGCTCCGCCGTGCGCCCGGAATGGGAGAGGATGACGACGACGTCGTCGCGGGTAAGCATTCCGAGGTCGCCATGGGCGGCCTCGGCGGCGTGGACGAAATGGGCCGGGGTGCCGGTGGAGGCAAGCGTGGCGGCGATCTTGCGGCCAATGTGACCGCTCTTGCCAATGCCGGAGATGATGACGCGGCCGCTTTCCTTGCGCTGGTGAATGAGCTCCACCACCTCGTTGAATATGGGGCGCAAGCGCCCGGCCAGGGCCTCGCGCAGGGCGCGCAGGCCGGCGAGCTCCCTGTCGATGGTGGCCACGCCGACGGCGGCGTGATCGGTTTCGTTGGCGCTGTGCTGGATGCCGGGCTGGTCCGTCATGCGTCTCCCGCCGGGTTGTCGCGAGGTTACCAGGGGATCTCCCAGCCCTCGACATGCCAGAAAGCGCCGGTGTTGGCCAGAGACAGGTTGTCCATGCGCATGATCAGCCCGCGGGCGGCGACATCGGGGGTGATGTTGCCCCTGCCGCACGTCATGTCGGTGCGCACGTAGCCCGGGTGCAGGGCGGCGACGGCGATGCCGCGGGGGCGCAGCTCGATGGACAGGTTCCTCGCCGCCATGTTGGCCGCGGCCTTGGACATGCGGTAGGCGTAGTTGCCGCCCGATTCGTTGTCGGACACGGAGCCGACGCGCGAGGTGACGATGCCGATGCGGCCGCCTTCGCCGAAATTGTCCAACAGGGCGCGCACCACGCGCAAGGGGCCGAGGGCGTTGACATTGTAATGGCGCAGGGCCTCGTCGAAATCGAGCGTGGCGAGGGTGTCGGGCTTGAGGATTCCGGCGTTGTGCACCAATACGTCGATGCGTTGTCCACGTAGCGCCCCGGCCAGGCGCGCGGCGCCTTCATCGGTGGCGACATCCACGCCCTCGATGACCTCGGCGCCGGTTTGCGCCAGCTCCGGGGTGTCGGCGCGGGCGGTGGCCGTTACCCTCTCGCCGCGCGCGACGAGCTGGCGCGCCATTTCCAGCCCGATGCCGCGCGATGCGCCGACGACGACCCAATGGCTCATGATTCGCTCTCCCTTGCCGCTTGCCGCAATGCCCGTTCATGCGCCCGCACGCAGGCCTCGTCGAAACAGCAGAAGATCACCCGGTCGAACGCGTGGGGGTGGGACTCGACGAACGCGCGCACGGTGTCGACGGCGATGCGCGCGGCGCGCTCCTTCGGAAAGCCGTAGACGCCAGTGGAAATGGCCGGAAAGGCGATGCTGCGCACGCCGTGTTCGGCGGCCAGCGTCAGCGCGTGGCGGTAAGCGGAGGCCAACAGGGCCTCCTCGTTGGCCTCACCACCGCGCCAGACGGGGCCAACGGCGTGGATGACCCACTTCGCCGGCAAGCGATAGCCACTGGTGATGCGGGCCTCGCCGGTGGGGCAGCCGCCCAGCGTGCGGGTTTCCTCCAGCAGTTGCGGCCCGGCGGCGCGGTGAATGGCGCCGTCCACCCCGCCGCCACCCAGCAGGCTTTCGTTGGCGGCGTTGACAATGGCATCCACTTCCAGTTTCGTTATGTCGCCCTTGCAGATCTCCAGGCGGGTCATGGAGCCGTTCCCTCCCTGTCCTGCGGAAGACTCATGGGTGTTCCGCTTGCGCGGTTGGGTTCTCTGCGAAGTATCTTGCCAGCATGGATGAAAAGAGCAAGCCGCCGGAGTTCGATGCATGGCCCCTGCTGGGGGCGGAGGATTGCGCGCGCCCCTTCGTGCTGCACGCGCCGGAGGGTGGCTGGCGGGCGCCCATCGTCTACAGCTCGCCGCATTCGGGGCGGTGCTACCCGGCCGATTTCGTGCGCGAGGCGGCCGCCCCTCTGTCGCGGCTTCGGGCGTCGGAAGACTTCGCCGTCGATCTGCTCTACGCGGCGGTGCCGAAGCATGGCAGCCCGCTGCTGGCGGCGCAGCGGCCGAGGGTGTGGCTGGACCTGAACCGGGCGGAAAACGAACTGACGGCGGAGATGTTCGACACGCCGGCGCCGGAATGGGCGGCGACCGAAAGCGAGCGGGCGCGGGCGGGGCTTGGGGTGATACCGCAATTCATCGGCGAGGGGCAGCCGGTCTATGCCCGGCTCTTGCGCTGGCACGAGGCGCGGGCGCGCATCGATGCCTACTGGCGGCCCTATCACGGCGCCTTGCGGAGCCTGCTGGCGGAAGCGCGGCGGCGGTTTGGCGCGGCGGTGCTGATCGATTGTCATTCGATGCCGGAATCGGCGGCGCGGGCGATGACGCCGCTGTCGCTGCGCCAGCCGGACATCATTCTCGGCGATGGCGAAGGTTCGACCTGTGAGCGGTTGCTGACGGACACGCTGGAGCGCCTGTTTCGCGAGGCGGGGCTGAACGTGCGGCGCAACCGCGTCTACACGGGTGGCTTCATCACCCGGCATTACGGCCTGGGCGGATTCGGCGCGCACAGCATCCAGATCGAGATCAACCGGAGGCTATACACCAGCCCCCATGCCTATGAGCTGACGGACGGCTTCCTGGAACTGCGACAGGTGATCACCGGCATTGTTGCGCGCCTGCCGGAGCTGCTGGCGCCCCTGTGGCGGCGGGCGCGGCCGCTGGCGGCGGAATGACTCCATGGCCACCTCTTCCGACCATCGCGCCAATGCTTCCCCGGTCGACGATGCGGCCCGCGCGGCACCGTTCGACGTGGCCCTGTTGCGCCAGCGGCGTCGGCGGGGGCGGTTCGCGCCGGATTTCCTGGAAGAGCTGGCGGGCGAGGAACTGCTGGCGCGGCTGGCCGATCTGCTGGCCGCTGAAGCGGCCGGGGACGCGAGTGAGAGGGTGCCGGTGATGACGGAGGATGTTGCCGCGCCGGTGCTGGTGACGGGGCCGGCGTGGCTGGCGGCGCGGGTGGGACAGGTGTTGCCGCAAGCGCGGGTGGTGCGGGCGGACTGGCTGGCGCCGCGCAGCGGAGAGGAAAGCGCCGGAGGCGGTGTGAAGACCGTGGTGCTGGAGGATCATGCGCGCCTGCCGTTCGCCGATGATTCGTTTGGCCTCGTCATGCACCTGTTCGACCTGGCGCTGGTGAACGATCTGCCGGGCGCGCTGATGGAATTGCGGCGCGTGCTGCGTTCCGGCGCGCCGCTGTTGCTGGCCATGCCGGGGGGCGAGACGCTGCGCGAACTGCGCGCCGCCTGGCGGGCGGCGGAGCTGGCGCAGGCGCCAGGGCGCGAGCCGGGGTGGCGGGTGGCGCCGTTCATGGACATGCGCAAGCTGGCGCAGATGGCGGGCATGGCGGGCCTGCGGGCGGTGGTGACGGACGTGGAACGGCTGACCGTGCGCCATGCCGATGCCTTGCGGCTGATGGCGGAGCTGCGCGCTTTCGGGTGGAGCAATCCGTTGCGGGCACGGCCGCGGGTGCCGGTATCGCGGACGCTGCTGGCGCGCGCGGCGGCACACTACGAGACGCATTTCGCCGATGACGACGGGCGGGTGCGCGCCACCTTCGAGCTGGTCTACCTGAGCGCGCGGGCGGGGTGATACCAAGCTGCGCAAAGGTTGACCGGTGAAACCGCTCCGCGCCTCCACCACCCAAGCCCTTGTTTTTCATAATTTGGGGGTTGGGTGGGGCGCGGGCGGTGGATGGTTCTTTTTTACATCTTGGTATGAGGAATCATGGCGCCGAGGCGAGTGGTTCCGGCCCACTCCCCCGTCCAATACCCGATTTCGCGGGATTAGGTAGCCGGGCGGGGAAATGGGCCTGATGAGGAGGATCAGGGCTGGTCGCCGCGCCAGCGGGGCATTCCGGTGCGCTTTTCCGGCACGTATTCCACCGAGGGCGTCATGCGCGTCGGCTGCGGGTAAAGCGTCATCAGCTCCAGCACTTCCTGCGGCATGTCGGTGTTCACCGGCAGGCCCAGCTCGCGCGCCTCTTCGGGCAGGATGGGATAGTCGTGCGTCCAGCGCCCCTCGGACATGGTGCGGGCCAGCTCCTTTGCCTTCTTCGGGTCCATGCGGCCGGAGAGCAGGTATTCGGCCGTGCGCTTGACCTGGGCGATGGCCTTCTTCGACACGTCGGCGAGGATGAGCGTGTCGTCCTCCACGTCCTTGGGCTGCTTCTGCTCCAGCACCTTGAGGATGGAGGCGGCGGGCTTCTGGCCCAGTTGCGGGTCGATGGGGCCGAGCACGGCGTGTTCGCTCATGCGGATTTCATCGGCCGCCATGGCGATGAGGGTGCCGCCGCTCATGGCGTAGTGCGGCACGAAAACGGTGGTTCTGGCCGGGTGCTTCTTCAGGGCGCGGGCGATCTGGGTGGCGGCCAGCACCAGGCCGCCGGGGGTGTGCAGGATGAGGTCCAGCGGCACGTTGTCGTCGGTCATCTGGATGGCGCGGATGACCTCCTCGGAATCCTCGATGTTGATGAAACGCATGAGCGGGAAGCCGAGCAGGCTCATGGTCTCCTGCCGGTGCACCAGCAGGATGACGCGCGAGCCGCGCTTCTTCTCGATCTCGGCGATCTTGCGCTGGCGCATGGCGTCCATCATCTTGCGCTGGATCACCGGCTGCAACATGGACAACATGAAGAACAGCCAGAAAATGTCCATGGGCGTCATGGCGCGGATCCTCCCAGGTTTCTTGCACGCTCGCGGGCGCCATTCATTGTGAGTGACCGCGGATAGGGCGTCAACCGAAATGGCGCGTTCTGCGGCTGCCGTCGGGGCAGCAGCCGTATTTTCCCTCGTCCGGTTGCATGGGGCGGTAGCGGGGGGTCTTTTCTGCCAGTGGCCGGCGATCAGCCAGCCGACCATGAAGCCGCCGATGTGCGCCCACCAGGCGACGCCGCCGACGTTGGGCGGCAGGAACAGCGCGGTGATGCCGGAGATGACCTGCATCCCCAGCCAGAGGGCGGCGAAGGAGATGGCCGGCAGCTCGAAGAAGAAGGGGAAGAAGAACACCGGGATCATCAGCACGATGCGCGAGTGCGGGAAGAGGCGGATGTAGGCGCCGGAAACGCCGGCGATGGCGCCCGAGGCGCCGATGGCGGGAAGCACCGAGGTGGGGTTCATGATGGCGTGGCCCAAGGAGGCGCCAACACCGCAGGCGAGGTAGAACAGGGCGTAATTGAGCGGACCCATGCGGTCTTCCACGGCCGGGCCGAAGATGTAGAGCGTCCACATGTTGAACAGCAGGTGGGCGAAGCCGCCATGGAGGAAGGTGTTGGTGAGGAAGACCAGCCAGTTGACGTCCAGCCCGTGGGCCTGGGCCCAGCCTGGTACGAAGAAACGCGCCGGCACCAGCCCCCATTCCATGAGAAAGGCGCGCAGGGCCACCTCGCCACCGGC
>JALVRJ010000410.1 GCA_027031305.1 Hyphomicrobiales bacterium
CCCACCGCCGCCCGCAAGGGCTGGGCCACCTTGCCCAGCTTCAGCCCCTTCTCCTCGGCGAACGCGCGCACCGCTTCCTCGATGGCCGCTTCCGTCCAATCGGGAAGCGCCGCCAGCCGCGCGTGCAGCTCTTCCAGCAGGGCCCGTGCGTCATCCTTCAGGATCTTCTGTGCCTTCGCGTTCAGCTCCAGCGGCCGCTCGGTGAACAGGAACCACGAAAGATCGAGCAGTTCGCGCAGCGTCTTCGCCCGCTCGCGCAGGGCGTCCAGCAGTTTCATAAAACGCGCCCGCACGTCCGCCTCCGCCAGTTGCTTCAGCGCCCGTTCGGCCCGCAACTTCTCTTCCGCCGGCGCGTGCGGAAGCCAGTCGAGAAAACGCTCCAGCAGCTTGTCGCGCTCGAGGTTGCGCATCCACCAGCCATTGACGCTCTCCAGCTTGGCGAAGTCGAAGCGCGCCGGCGACTTGCCCACGGCATCCAGGTCGAACCACTCGATGAGCTGGTCGGTGGAGAAGATCTCGTCATCCCCGTGGCTCCAGCCCAGACGGGCGAGGTAGTTGCGCATGGCCTCGGGCAGGTAGCCCATCTCGCGGTAGGCCTCCACCCCCAGCGCCCCGTGCCGCTTCGACAGCTTGGCGCCGTCGGGGCCATGAATCAGCGGAATGTGCGCCATTTTCGGCACCTCCCAACCCAGCGCCCGGTAGATCATGCTCTGGCGCGCCGCGTTGGTCAGGTGATCGACGCCGCGGATGACGTGGCTGATGCCCATGTCGTGATCGTCCACCACCACCGCGAGGTTGTAGGTCGGCGTGCCGTCCGCCCGCATTAGCACCAGGTCGTCCATGGCGTCCGCCGCGAAGGTCACCGTGCCCTGCACCATGTCCTCGATGACGATCTCGCCTTCGTCGGGCGCGCGGAATCGCACCACCAGCGGCCTATCGTGCGGCGGACACAGGCCCAGGTCGCGGCAGCGGCGGTCATAGCGCATCGGCTTGCCCTCGGCGCGCGCCTTCTCGCGCATCTCCACCAGCTCCTCCGGCGTGCACTGGCAGTAATATGCATGACCCGAATCGAGCAGCTGGTGGATGATCTCCAGGTGCCGCTCCTGGCGCGAAAACTGCGAGATGGGCTCGCCCGCCCAGTCCAGCTCCAGCCACTTCAGACCCTCGATGATGGCGTCCACCGCCTCTTGCGTGGAGCGTTCGCGGTCGGTGTCCTCGATGCGCAGCAGCATCTCGCCGCCGTGGTGCTTCGCATACAGCCAGTTGAACAGGGCGGTGCGGGCCCCGCCGATATGCAGGAAGCCGGTGGGGGAGGGCGCGAAACGGGTTCTGACCTTGCCGCTCATGATGCTGGAATTCCGTGACTGGTGTTATTGCCGATTGCCGGGGATCCCCCGGTGGATGGCCGTCGGCCCCGTGTTTGCCACCGCGCGCGCCTGTTGACAACCGCGCATGGGAATTGCGCAAGGCCACGCTCCGGTGCTTGCATGGCTCCATGCAGGCGGGGGGCGGAACAGAAAGGAGCGCGAGGAAGGAAGGTGGCCCACTATCGGCCGGCTGGTGGCGCGCGCCGCTGGGCCCGCCGCCACATGGTGGCGATGCCCTGGCGTGGGCGGCGGTGGCCTTGCTGGCGGGCGTGTTCCTGTGGTTCTGGCTGCCCGCGCCGCCGCCGTGGACGCTCGCCATCCTGCCCCTGCCGCTCTTGTTGGTCGCGTGGCAGCGGTTTCGCCACCCATGGCTGCTGTATCCGGCGCTGCTGCTGGCCGGCCTCGCCTTGACGGACGCGCGCATCCAGTCGCGCGCCACCGCCATCCTGCCCGCCAACATAGGCGGCG
Source organism: Hyphomicrobiales bacterium (assembly GCA_027031305.1). Lineage (GTDB taxonomy): Bacteria > Pseudomonadota > Alphaproteobacteria > Rhizobiales > Aestuariivirgaceae > Thermopetrobacter. The sequence goes on from JALVRJ010000410.1 coordinate 1,836, forward strand.
TGGAAATGCTGGGGCGGGTGGAAGAGGTGCGCCCCCACCACCCCGGCCAGGTGCGCATGATCCTGCGCGTGCGCGCCATCGCCGGAATCAAGCGGCGCTATTGGCCCGGTCGCGTGCGGTTGACCGTGTTCACCGGCGGCAAACGGCGGAAGGGACGGCGGACCACGGCCGCGCGCGCCCGTCCCGTTCTGCCGTTGCCAGGGGATGAGGTGCGCCTGCGGGCGCGGCTGCTGCGCCTGCCACGCCCCGTGGAACCGGGCGCCTACGACCCCGCGCGCGACCTCTACATGGCCGGCATCGGCGCCATTGGCTTCGCCAGCCTGAAGAATGTTTATGTCCTGGCTTCCGACTGCGACGGCTGCGGGCCGGTGTTGTGGCTGGGGCGCCTCGTGGAAAGGCTGCGCCGCGCCATTGCCGCCGAGGTGCGCGCCCACCTGTCGGACCGGCGCGCCGCCGCCCTGGCGCTGGCGTTGATGACCGGCGAGCGCGGCGCCCTGTCCCGCGACACGGTCGAACGCCTGCGCGCCGCCGGGCTGGCCCACATCCTGGCCATATCGGGGTTGCACCTGGGGCTGGTGGCGGGCGCGGTGTTCTGGTTGTTGCGCGCCGTGCTGGCCGCCTTTCCGGCCCTCGCCCTGAACTGGCCGATCAAGAAGATCGCCGCCGCCGCCGCCCTCGTGGTGGCGCTGGCCTACCTGTTGCTCTCGGGCAACTCGGTGGCCACGCGCCGCGCCTTCATCATGCTGGCGGTGGCGCTGCTGGCGCTGGTGCTGGACAGGCCGGCCATCTCCATGCGCAACCTGGCCGTCGCGGCGCTGGCGATACTGTTCCTCGCTCCGCACAAGGCCGTTTCCGCAGGCTTCCAGATGTCCTTCATGGCCGTAATGGGCCTGGTCGCCTTTCATGAGTTTCTAGCCTGGTGGCGCCACCAGCGCACCGACGACGCCCCCCGCGAAGGCCCGCGCGACGGCCGCCACCGGCTCTGGCGCCGGCCATTCATGGTGCTGGCCGGATTGCTGCTGACCACCCTCGTCGCCTCCCTTTTTACCGCCTTGCCCGCCGCCTGGCATTTCAACCGCCTGCCCACCTGGAGCCTGCTCGGCAACCTCGCCGCCCTGCCGTTGCTGACGGCAATTGTCATGCCGGCGGGCCTGTTGGCGCTGGTCTTGATGCCCCTTGGCCTGGCCGCGCCGGCGCTGGCCATCATGCAATGGGGACTTTCGGGCATCCTGCGCGTGGCGAATGCCATCGCCGGCCTGCCGCATCCATGGTGGACACTGCCGGCCATGTCCGCCACGGCGGCCTTCTTGCTGGCGAGCGGGCTGATCTGGCTCGCCCTGCGCGCCGACAGGGCGCGCCTGTTGGGGCTGGTGCCCATCTTGGCGGCGCTTCTCTCGCCCTTCGCCCCGCGCGCGGACGTTTTGGTGGAGGAGCGCGCCCGGTTGCTGGCTATCCGCGCCGCACCGGGCGGCTTGCGCGCCGCCGCGCCGCCGGGACGGGCGGGAGATTTCTCGCTGCGCGTGTGGCTGCGCCGCGATGGCGATCCTGCCACGCCGCAACAGGCCCGCAATCGGCGTGGCTGGAGCTGCGATGCGCTCGCCTGCCGCGCCACCATCGCCCACGGCAAGCGCGTGCTCTACTTCAAGGACGTGTTCCGCAAGCGCCGCAAGGGGGCCGGGAGCGTGGACGAGATGATGCTCGAGGACATGCGGAAACGGTGCGAAGGGGTGGACATGGTGATTGCCGCCTTTCCTCTGCGCGGCCTGTGTCGGCACGGCATGGCCTCGGTGGTTGTCGACCGCTTCGATGTCTGGCGTGACGGCGCCCACGCCGTGTTCATCGGCAAGGATGGGCGTTTCCACGTTCGCCATGTGCGCGGCGCCTTGCCACGCCGCCCCTGGGCCGCACCACCCTTGCCGCGCGCCCAGGTGCAAGCCCAGGTGCGCGCCGCTGCTCGCCCGCACTGACCTCGCCACCGCGCCGCACCGACCACGCCCATCAGCGGAAGATGTTCAGGAATTTGATGCGCCGCCGCTTTTTCGCGCCGCCACGCCCGGCACGGATGACGCGCACCCGCCCGGAAGGCCTGCCGCCGCTGAAATTGGTCCGCACCCGTGGCCTGGAGGAACGTTGCCGCGCCGCCGCCGATGAGGCGCCGCGCCGCGCTCCGAAAATACGCAGGATCTTGTCCATCGGCGACCCGCGGCCGCGCTCCGCTTTCGGCCCCGTCCCTTGCGTATTCGTTCCTTGCGGGCCGATCACGCGCGCGCTGTTTCTCGTCGCCAGGGCCGCCGCCGGCGCCGCCACCAGGATGTCGGCGTCATCCAGCTCGCTGATGGAGGGCAGCAGGGCCAGCGAGATGCTTTGCGCCTCCTTCTCTCCTTTTCCGGCTGCCTTGGTGCCCGGGCCCGTGCCCCGGGCTTGCGCCAGGCCCTGTTCCGCCCCCTTCGCCATGCGCGCCGCCACCTCCTTTTGCGCACGGCTCAGCGGTACGCCGGGCAGGGGCTTCGGCGGCAGGCCCGCCAGGGCCTTTTCCATGAAGGCCTTCCACGTCATGGCCGGCACCGAACCTCCCGTCATCTTCCGTGTCGGGCTGTAGTCGTCGTTGCCGAACCAGATGCCGGTGACCAGGTGCCCGGTAAAACCGATGAACCAGGCGTCGCGATAGCCCGATGTCGTGCCCGTTTTGCCCGCCTGCGGCGTGAACTCCAGGTTCGCTCGCCGTGCCGTGCCGTTCTTCACCACGTTGGCCAGCATCTGGTTGAGCTGGGCGATTTTCTTTTCCGGGAACACGTGCGCCGGCTTTGCCTCCGGGTCGTTGGCCCGCGAGTAGAGCAGGGTGCCGTCGGGCCGGCGGATTTCCATCACCGACCACGGCTGCGCCTTATAGCCGCCGTTGGCGAAGGCCGCATAGGCGCCGGTGATGTCCAGCACCGTTACCTCGTTGGACCCCAGTGGCAATGACGGTACCGGGCGCAACGGTGCGTCCAGCCCCGCCAGCCTCGCCGTGCGGATGATGTTCTTCGCCCCCACCTTCAGCATCAGCCGCACCGGCACGGTGTTGTAGGAATGCGTCAACGCCTGCATCAGCGTCACCCGCCCGTGGTAGCGGCGCGAGTAGTTTTGCGGCGTCCAGCCACGGATGGTCAGCGGCGCGTCCGTCACCACCGTGCGCGGGGTCATGCCCTGCAACAGGGCGGTCAGGTAGACGAACGGTTTGAACGACGATCCGGGCTGTCGCTTGGCCTGCACCGCGCGGTTGAACTGATTGCTTTCGTAGTCGCGCCCGCCCACCAGCGCCCTGATTGCGCCATCGGGCGAGAGCGACACCAGCGCACCCTGTTTGGCGTTGTAGGTCTTGCCGTGTTTTCCCAGCGCTTCCTTCATGACCTTTTCGGCCAGCCGCTGCATGCGCATGTCGATGGTGCTCTTCACCTCCACGCTGAAGGCCTCGATGTGCCTGCGCTTCATGATGGCCAGTGTTTCCTTGTAAACGAGGTCGAGGAAATGTTGCGGTGCGTCCAGGTCCTGCCTGCCCACGATCTGCACCTGTTGCTTGCGCGCCTCCAGCAGCTCGCCATAGGAGATGAACCCGGCCCGCAACATGCGGTGCAGCACCACCGTGGCGCGCTTTTCCGCCGCCTCGGGGCGGCGGTGCGGCGCGTAGGAAGACGGCGCCTTGAATAGCCCCGCGATCATGGCCGCTTCCTTCAGGTTCAGGTCGCGCGCCGACTTGCCGAAATAGAATTGCGCCGCCGCCTCCACGCCATGATTGCCTCCTCCCAGGTAGGCGCGGTCGAGATACATCTTCAGGATCTCGTCCTTGGACAGCCGCGCCTCGATCCACAGCGCGTAGAAGGCCTCGTGGATCTTCCGCCGCAGCGAGCGTTCGGAGGAAAGGAACAGGTTCTTCGCCAGCTGTTGTGTCAGCGTGCTGCCGCCTTGCACCACGCCCTTGGCCCGTGCGTTGGCGATGGCCGCGCGAAGCGTGCCGATGACGTCGACGCCGAAATGCTCGTAGAAGCGCGCGTCCTCGGTGGCCAGCACGGCCTTGACCAGGTAGGGAGAAAGTTCCTCCAGCGGTATCGTGTCGTCCTGCCTGATGCCGCGCCAGCCCAGCAACTCTCCGTTCGAATCGGTGATCGTCACCGCCACCTGCCGACGCGCGTTCCACGCGTCGTCATCGGCCGGAAAGATGGGCAGGGCATAGGCGATGATCCCGAACAGGAAGACGATGGCCAGCGTCATCGCGTTGTCGGCCAGGTCGACCACGAGGCGGCGCAGCCCCCGCACCCGGAACCGCTCCAGCCACGAGGCATAGGCCGCCCAGCCCCGCTTCACCAGGGCCCATGCCTCGAACACGGACGAGCTGACCGCCGCGTCGGCCGCCCACAGCACGTCCAGGAAGCGCCGCCAGCGCCCCTGTTTCCCACCTGAATTGTGTGGATTTTCCGTCGCCATTCGTCTTGGTTTCCGCCGCCGTTCCGCCAGGAGGCCCCTTTCCGGAAGCCTTCGCCCGAAGTGGTATCACGGGAAGCTGAACGAAGGCTTGCCACCATTCACGGGCCATTTCAATTCAACATTGTTCGACGCTTAAGAATTTCAACCATGTGCGATACGGCGGATTGATCGGCGGCGATCGCGAACATCCGATCATGCCCGTTGTCGGACATGAATTCCATTCAAGTCGTCCGGACGCTTTTTTGCAACATTCCCGGTGATCTTCTATCGTCACGCCAGGGCCCCGTCGCTGGCGCCAGGATGACGGCACCCACGGAATCAATGATAGGATGGTCGGTTACATGCCCAACGATCTTTCGCACAGTGAACGTTACATGGCCTTTCTGCTGGCTACCCTGCCGGCCCTGAAGACCGTCGCCTTGCAAGCCGGCACCGACACCCGCCCCAGGGTTTTCAAGAGGGATGTGCTTAAGGCCACGTTGGCGATGCTGCCGGCGGAAAAGGAGGGAACCTATCTGGAATTCGGCGTGTATCAAGGCGATTCCATGCGCATGGCGGGAGAGATGTTCCCCCGTTGGAAGTTGTATGGTTTCGACAGCTTCGAGGGCTTTCCCGAGGATGGGCGGGGCGACTGGAACGTCGATTTCAGTGTCGGCCACCTGCCGGAAGTGCCCGAAAACTGCAAGCTGATAAAAGGCTGGTTCGATGAAAGCCTGCCGCGATTCCTCGAAGAGCACAAGGGGATCAGGGCCGATTGCGTGAACATCGACTGTGACATTTATTCTTCCACGCGAACCGTTTTTGACAATCTCCTGGAACATGACGTCATCAGGCCTGGCACGGTCGTCTATTTCGATGAACTGCTGAATTATGAAACCTGGCTGTGGAACGAGATGCTCGCCCTGTTCGAATTCCTCGAAAGAAGTGGATTCGGCCTTGCCTGGCTGGCCATGTGTCAGAATGTCTATCTCGTCGATGACGCGCTCGTAATGCTCCGCGAGGGGCGCTACCCACCCTGGCCCAGGCATCGGAAGATGGGATACCGCCTGCCTGCATCCTGCGTGCTCACGGACGAGGGAATCGACTATGGACCTTTGCACCTGCCTCACTACCGGGCCAAGGTGCGCGAGCTGGCCGTCATTTTCGACGAACAAACCAGGCGTTACGAAGCAGGGGAAATCAAGGCGGAACAGGAACCCGGGCTCCATTACAAGCTGAAAAAACGACTGAAGAAACTCCTGCGTTAGGCTCTGACGAAACCGCGATCCGCCATCTGCGCAAGGATGGTGGAGAACATTGCAACGCGGAAATGCGCCATGCGCATGGGAGCCAGGGGCGTCACGGTCCTCTTCAGGGTTGACGCGACAGAAAGCCGGCGTTAAAGCATGTCGACACGTGGCGCGGCGCCCACCGGGTGCGTTTCTCGTATTCGGGTGAGTGGGTGTCGTCCTCGAAAACCATGCAGGGTTCATGCATGACCTCTCCCAACGAGAGGTCCTCTGAATTCAGGCAATCCGGATATGGTCAGGGTGGCAGTCCGGGTTGTCTGCTCGCACGCTTGCGCCAGCCTTACGGGCACGAAGGGCGGCAAGCGCGGCGGGTTTTGTGTTTTTGCCGCCCGCGGAACGGATGTGACAGTGAAGGCGTTTTTCGCCTGAATTGTGACAATGCAGGCGGGTTTCGCCTGAATCATGCAAGGCAAGGCAGGAGCGATATGCCGACGATCAACCAGCTTATCCGCAAGCCGCGCAAGGCGCCGGTGAAGCGCAACAAGGTGCCGGCCCTTCAGGCCTGTCCGCAGAAGCGTGGTGTCTGCACCCGCGTCTACACCACCACGCCGAAGAAGCCGAACTCGGCCCTGCGCAAGGTGGCGCGCGTGCGCCTTACCAACGGCTTCGAGGTCACCAGCTACATCCCGGGCGAGGGCCACAACCTCCAGGAGCACTCCGTGGTGCTCATCCGCGGGGGGCGCGTCAAGGACCTGCCCGGTGTGCGCTACCACATCATCCGCGGCGTGCTCGACACCGCCGGCGTCGAGGGGCGGCGGCAGCGTCGTTCCAAGTATGGCGCCAAACGGCCGAAGTGATCGCGCTTCCGGGTGCTGGTTCATTGCTGGTGAATTGAAAAGAGAACGGAATGCCCGCCGCGCCGGTGGGTGCAACAACG
>JALVRJ010000411.1 GCA_027031305.1 Hyphomicrobiales bacterium
CCCCCAAATCATGAAAAACAAGGGCTTGGGCGGGGGCGTGGGGCTTCTGCGTGGTTCTTTATACATTCTGGTATAAGCCTTCGACCACACGCCGCAAGCCTTCGCTGGAGTCTCCCCGTTTTGTGATGGGCAGCGCCAACCCACAGCGGTGTCGCGAATGAGGCTGAAGAGCACCTCCCCACGCCCGCCGCACCCTGGCTCAGAACTCATGAAGGGCGAAAATACCGCCCGAAAGAAGCCCATGAGATTCCTGCGAGCCAAGTGGAGAAACGGCGCGCAACACCTCTCCGCGACGCGCTCTCCTGCCAAGCGGATTCATTCCGGGGCGTTGGCGCGCACCTCCGCCGCCATTAGCCCCCTGGGACCGCGGCCATAGCGCACGTAAAGCACGTCACCCGGCTCCGGCTCTTCCAGCCCCGCCCGGCGCAGCACCTTCATGTGCAGGAAAATGTCGCCATCCGCCTCGCCGCTGACAAGAAAGCCAAACCCCCGGTCGCGGTTGAACCACTTCACGGTGGCCCGCATCCAGTCCGATTCGGGGCGCACCTCTATGTCGGCCAGCCTCTGCCTCGGGCGGCGTTCAAGCGCCGTCGAGGTATCCATGGTCACGATATTCACGGCCTGGTAGCCCTTTTGCCGCCGCGCCACGTCGCACTCGACGTAGGCACCCTCGGGCGGCGCGTCATATCCGCTTTTCTTCAGGCAACTCAGATGCAGGAGCACGTCCTGCTGCATCCCGTTGTCCGGCACGAGAAAACCGAACCCGTGCGCTTCGTCGAACCACTTCACGTAGCCTGAAATGCGGTAAAGAGTTACTTCTTCATCCGGTGGCGGCCCGAGAACGACCTTCGGCTGACATTCCGCAAGCCCCCGCTTCGCGCCGCCGGCCGGTTTTTCCAGCCTGTGCAGCGAGAATTTTTCCTTCTTTTCCCCCGGCATTTACACATCCTCTCATGTCGGAAACACACCAAACTCGAAACTCCGCCACGAACAGGCGTCAGACAAGTGTCAAAGAGATGTCAAGGAATCACCTCCTGCGACATGCTACAACATACAGTCGTCATATGGAATGGACCGATACAATCGGTGGACAACCCCTTCCGGCGCCACCAGGCCGGCCATTCATTCGCCTCCGCACACGTCCGGGAAGCGCTGCCCCCCGCCCGGCGGCCAACATTAAAGATTTGGTTACCATAATCGGCCACAGTGAACGCTGGAAAGGGCGCGTGGTCCACATGCCGCGCAAGCCATCGCGCGCGAAAGAGGGCACGGGAATGCACACGGATCATGTGACGGGGGCGGATGTCAACGCCGGCGCGGTCAGCCTGGCGGAAGTCTTTCGCGGCGTCATCACCCGCCGCAAGAAGCTGGTGCTGTTCACCACGCTTCTGTTCATGCTCGCGGGCTTTCTCGTCATCACCTTCGCCACGCCCAAGTATACCGCCATTTCGCAGGTGATCGTCGAGAACGAGGACACGCCCTATACCCGCACCGGTGTTGCTGGCGCGCCGGTGGCGCCGCGCCAGGTGAACGTCCTCGACGTGCAAAGCCAGGTGGAAGTCATCCGCTCGCACGATCTGGCCCTGAAGGTGTTGCGCAGGCTCAAGCTCATCGGCACGCCCGAGTTCGATCCGCTGAAAAAGGGCATCGGCCCCCTCGGCCAGCTGCTGATCACCCTCGGGTTCAAGGCCGATCCGCGCAAGCAGACGCCGGAACAGCGCGCGCTGAGCGTCTGGGAAAAGCGCCTGAAGGTCTACAACCTGCCCAAGACCCGCGTCATCGTCATCGAGTTCAGCTCCAGCTCGCCGAAAATCGCCGCCGCCGTGGCCAACGCCCTGGCCGAGGCCTACGTGGAACAGACGCGCGACACCCAGTTGCAGCGCACCAACGAGGCCCGCGAATGGCTGAAGCGCGAAATCGACAAGCTTCGTCAGAAAGTGGTGGAGGCGGAAAAGAAGGTGGAAAACTACCGCGCCCGCGCAGGCCTGTTCCAGGGCACGCAGGCCAAACTGCACAACCAGCAGCTCAGCGAGCTGGCCGCCCAGCTGGTGCGCGTGACCGCCGAGCGCAGCCAGGCCGAGGCCAAGGCCAGGGCCATCCGCGAGTTGCTGAGAAAGGGCGAGGTGGAGAAATCGGCCGATGTTCTGCGTTCGCCGCTCATTCAGCGCTTGCGCGAGCAACAGGTGCGCATCCGCCGCCGTCTCGCCGAGCTCTCCGCCATTTATCTGGACAACCACCCGCGCGTGAAGGCCGTTCGCAAGGAACTGGCCGACCTCAAGCGCCAGATCAACACGGAAGCGCGCAAGATCGCCGAGTCGCTCGAGCAACAGGCGAAGATCGCCGCCGCCCGCGAGGCCGAGTTGCGCGCCCGCATGGCGAAGTTCAAGACGAAGGTTTCCGCCGCACAGCGGGACGAGGTGAAGTTGCGCGAGCTGGAGCGCGAGGCCAAGGCGCAGCGCGCCCTGCTGGAAAGCTTCCTCGTCCGCTACACCGACGCCATGACGCGCGACGCCAAGCAGTCGCTGCCCAGCAAGGCGCGCGTCATCGCCCGCGCCATGGAGCCAGCCTTGCCCTCGTTCCCGCGCAAAGGGCCCATCATGTTGCTTTCCACCATCGCCGGGCTGATGCTTGGCCTTGGACTGGCCTTCGTGCTCGAGATCATGGCCGCCGCCAGCCAGCCCATGGTCGCGCGCCCCAGCGCCACGCCTGCCATGGCGACCGCCTCCACCTCCCCTGCCGCCGCCATGGCCGCGCAATCGGCGCCCGCGACACCTT
>JALVRJ010000412.1 GCA_027031305.1 Hyphomicrobiales bacterium
CTTCCGAGGAGTGGGCTGCCTCCCCCGCCTCGGCCGAAAAGGATGTTGCGGCGGGTGAGACACCGACGCCGGACACGGGGAAAGTGGCGGTGCGGGTGCGGGTGCGCGAATCCGATCTGTCGGTGGACGAGGCGGTCGTCGCGCCAATCGCGGAGTCGGTTCGTCTTCCAGAAGAATCGAATCGGGAAGAGGCAGGCAAGGATGAAAACGATTCGGGCGTGGTGGTCATAAGCAAGACCACGCCCACGTCGATGGGGGAAATGGTGACCACTCCGAGAGATGGGTTGCCCCTGCGCTCCGAATCCGAAAGCGGAAGCGGAAGAAGCGTGCGGCCACGATCGGGGAAGGATGCCTCCCCTGCCCCGAAATCCGCCGAAGGGGCGGACGCTCCCGCCCCCAGACAAGACGATACGCGCATCGTTCTGGGGCGGGCGGAGCGCGCGCGAAAACTCATGGCCGAGCGCTGGCTCATCCAGATCGGCGCCTTTCCGACCCTCGAGGGCGCGCGTAAGTATCTGAAACGCGCGCGCAAGCTGAGCCGATACGTGCGCGGGGAATACCCGCTGGTGATACGGGTGGAGCGCGGCGGGCGCGTGTTTTACCGGGCGCGCTACGCCGGCATGACGCGCAGGCAGGCGCAGGGAGCCTGCCGCGAGCTGAAGCGGCGCGGCATGTCCTGCCTGCCCATGGCGCCCGGGGCCGGATGAGCGGCGTGGCATGGCGCCCGGCGCGAGGTGTTGCAAGAAAGACACACTGGCGGCAAAAGGCGGCCACGCCCTCACGGATCGCGTTGACGGTGTCCCCTTGCGAATTCATAAAGCTCGTGATGGTTCCGCGGAGGAATCATCGCCTGACGCCTCCGATGCTCGGAACACGAACCTGTCGAGGGGATCGGGGGAGATCAACGAATTGCTTCGCAAGGCAATAAAACAACAACCTGAGGAGACAACGACATGAACAAGTGGCTTCGTCGTGCTCTGCTGGGTGGTGTGGCCATGACCGTCATGGCTGCCGGTGCCCAGGCTGATGAGCTGTCGGCCCTGAAGGCCCAGCTGGAAGCGCTGCAGGCCCGTGTGGCGACCATCGAGACCCGTGGCGCCACCCTGCCGGAAGGCGTGTCTCTCGTTACCTTCGAGCGTGGTCAGAAGGCCGGGCTGCTGAAGAACGAGCTGTTCGGCAACAATGAGCTGAATCGTGCTCCGGAATCCCGCGGCATGACCATTTCCGTGACCCCGACGGCCGACCTGCCGGCCCCGGTGGCTTCCATCGAGCTGAGCGGCTACGTGCGTGCCATCGCGCTGTGGCACACCGATCGTCTCGCCAATGACGGTGGTCTGGATCATTTCAATGTCCATGCTCGTGGCCAGATCGACGTGGCGGCGACCGTGGATACCGCCGTGGGCCGCGTGACCGGTGGTCTGCAGTTCCGTGGTGACAGCTGGGTTGGCGACGTCAATACCGTTATGCGTACGGCGTGGGCCCGCTGGCAGATGACCGATGCCATGTCCCTGACCTTTGGTCGCACGGGTCAGATCGCCACGCTGGACAACGTGTCCTCCACGCTGACGGCTGTGGACCTGACGCCGTTCGGTACGGATAACACCCGCCGCAACCAGTTCCGCCTGACCTATGGTTCCGGCCCCTTCAACTTCCGTTTTGGTATCGAGGGGCCGTCGCAGGATGGTGGCTTCAACAACAACATGCCGGACTTCGCCGCGTCCATGGGTGTTGACATGGGCATGGTCGGCTTCCGTACTGGCGGTGAAGTGGGCAAGGTTCGCGTGGGTACCGGCACCAAGAAGACTGGCTACCTGGTGAATGCCGGTATTGACCTGGAGATGGGCTCCATGGTGAGCTTCAATTCCGGCTTCGCTTACACCAAGGGCCTGGGCTGTGACGATTTGATGAACACGACTGCTCCCGCCAGCCTCGCGCCGGGTATTGGCTGCTTCAACGGTGGTTCCTTGGTCAAGGCTTGGGCCGCTGTTGCCAACATGAACGTCAACCTGACCGAGACCACCACCCTGGCGCTTTCTGGCGGTTACTTCAACGCCAAGAACGACGCCACCGTGGATGATGGCTACAGCATCGGTGGTGCGCTGGTGTGGAAGCCGGTCGATGCTCTGCAGTTCGGTCTGGCCGCCAGCTACTTCAACACCGACCTGGTGGCTGCTGGCCGCGACAAGAACCTGGTCGTCGGCCTGGCCGGCTGGTTCTTCTTCTAAGAACCTCCGCCACACGGCGAACGAAACGGGCGGGTCGCTTCGGCGACCCGCTTTTTTCATGTCCTTTCTCGCGTTCTCACGCTCCCATGTTATACCAGAATGCATAAAGAACCACGCAGAAGCCCCGCGCCCCCACCCAACCCCAAATCATGAAAAACAAGGGCTTGGGCGGGGGCGCGGGTCGGTTCGCACCGGTCAGCCTTTGTGCAACCCGGTATTAGAGCCCGCCTCTCCTTTCCTCCGCCTCTCGGCAGCTTCTTGGCAAATATATTGGCGAGCACGATTTCTCCGCGCGACGAAGACGAAGGTGATGGTCCGGGATCAATTCAAGAGCGCGTCAATAGTGCCAATTCCAACGGCAATTTCGTCATCTCGTTGGCATTCGCACCTTTCGCAAGCGCCGGAGCTGATATTCGTCCACTCAACGAAAAGTGCGCGGCAAAAGGAAACGCCCGGAAGCTTCCTCCGGGCGTTCCTTGAATTGGCGTATTCCACAACCCACCACGAATGGTTCACGCGGTCTATTCCGCTGCTTCACGGTGGGATATGT
>JALVRJ010000413.1 GCA_027031305.1 Hyphomicrobiales bacterium
GGGTGGTGGGTGGTCCTTTATGCATTCTGGTATGACCTCTGCGAACCACCAGGCGAAGCGGGAATCTCGGCACATGGACAAACGGGTGAACGATGACGGGAAAACGGAGGAAGCGGCCGGCGTGCCCTTGCTGGAACACGCGGCGCCCTTGTCGGCGCGATATCCCGTATGGTTTTGCGACATCTGGGGCGTGGTCCACGATGGTGTCGTGGCGGACGAGGTCGCCTGCGACGCCCTGGTGCGTCACAGGGAAAATGGCGGCGTGGTGGTGCTGGTGTCCAACTCGCCACGCCCCAGGCCCGCCTTGCTGCGCCAGCTGGACGAGCTGAAGGTTCCGCGCGAGGCCTATGACGACGTCATCACCTCCGGCGACGTCACCCGCGCTGTCGTTTCCCAACATGCCGGCTGCAAGGTGTTTCACCTCGGCCCGGAGCGCGACGCCCACTTGCGCGAGGGCCTTCCCGTTTCCTTCGCCGGGCCGGAGGAGGCCCAGCTCGTCATGTGCTCCGGCCTCTTCGACGACCGCACCGAGCAACCAGAGGAATATCGTGCCCTGCTGAGGGAACTGGCGGCGCGTGGCCTGCCGCTCGTTTGCGCCAACCCGGATCTCATCGTCAAGCACGGCGACGACATCCTGCCCTGCGCCGGCGCCCTGGCGAAAATCTACGACGAGCTGGGCGGCGAGGTCGTCATGGCTGGCAAGCCATACCTGCCAATTTACGAGGAAGCCCTGAAAAAGGCCGAGGCCGCCGCCGGGCGCGCGCTGGCCAAGAGCGAGATTCTGGCCATTGGCGACGGCATGGGCACCGACATGAAGGGCGCGGCCAACTTCGGCGTCGCGGCGCTGTTCGTCGCCGGGGGCATCAGCACCGGCGCGCTCGACGAACACGGCCTGGAAGAACTGGTGCGGCGCCTGCGCGAGGCCGCCCCGGGCTTGGATCTGGTGGGCGTCATGCGCCGCCTGCGCTGGTAACCGGACGAGGAGGGGAGGGTGCCATGTCGGACGTGGAAATGACCACCGTTTACATCGAGGACATCGAGGTCGGCCAGACGGCCAGTTTCGAGAAACGCCTGGACGAGGCGGCCGTGCGCGCCTTTGCCGAGATCTCCGGCGATGCCAACCCCGTGCATCTTGACGCCGACTTCGCCGCCACCACCCGCTTCGGCCGCCCCATCGTCCATGGCCTGCTCACCGCCTCGCTCGTCTCCACCATCGTCGGCACGCGCCTGCCGGGCATGGGCAGCATCTATGTTTCGCAAACGCTGCGATTCAGAAGGCCCGTGTATGTCGGCGATGTGGTCCGCGCCGAGGCGACGGTGCGCGAGGTGCACCGCGCCCGCCGTCGCGTGGTGTTGGACACCCGCTGTTTCGTTGGCGACACTCTGGTGCTGGAGGGCGAGGCCGTCATGCTGGCGCCCTCGCGTGAAGGACCGCGCACCCGAACGAATTGACGAGCGGCCAACAACCCCACCGGCGGTGCCCATGACCGACCGTGCGCTTCCTTGACATCCCCGCGCCCGTGTGCGCAATTCCGCCCATCACGCGAACGGGAACTACGGATATTTGTCGAGGCGAGAAAATCTGATGGCGGACACACCCCCCATGCACGAATACCGCACACACACCTGCGGCGACTTGCGAAAGGAACACATCGGCGAAACGGTGCGCCTGTCCGGCTGGGTGCACCGCGTTCGCGACCACGGCGGCGTGCTGTTCATCGACCTGCGCGATCATTATGGCATCACCCAGGTGGTGGCCGATCCGGACAGCCCCGCCTTCGAGACGGCCGACAGGCTCCACGCCGAATACGTCATCCGTGTCGACGGCTACGTGCGCGCCCGTCCCGAAGGCACGGAAAACCCCAAGCTGCCCACCGGCGAGGTGGAAGTCTTCGCCACCGCCATCGACATCCTCTCCGAGGCGAAGGAGCTGCCGCTGCCCGTCTTCGGCGAGCCCAACTACCCCGAAGAGATCCGCCTGAAGCACCGCTACCTGGACCTGCGCCGCGAGCGGATGCACCGCAACATCATGTTGCGCTCGCACGTCGTCAGCTGGCTGCGCCGGCGCATGGAGGCCGAGGGCTTCACCGAGTTTCAGACGCCGATTCTCACCGCCTCCTCGCCGGAAGGTGCGCGTGATTTCGTGGTGCCTTCGCGCCTGCATCCGGGCAAGTTCTACGCCCTGCCGCAGGCTCCGCAGATCTACAAGCAGCTCATCATGGCCTCCGGCTTCGACCGCTATTTCCAGATCGCCCCGTGCTTTCGCGACGAGGACGCCCGCGCCGACCGTTCGCCCGGTGAATTCTACCAGCTCGATATCGAGATGAGTTTCGTCACCCAGGAGGACGTGCTCTCCACCGTCGAGCCCATCTTGCGCGATCTCTTCCGCGAGTTCGGCGGCGGCCGCCCGGTGACGGAGAAGTTCCCGCGCATTCCCTACCACGAGGCCATCCTGAAATACGGCACCGACAAGCCCGACCTGCGCAACCCGCTTGAAATGCAGGACGTTTCCGAGCATTTCCGCGGCTCCGGCTTCCGCATCTTCGCCCAGATGCTGGAGAAGGACGAGCGCAACCGCGTCTGGGCCATTCCGGCGCCGGGCGGCGGTTCCCGCGCATTCTGCGACCGCATGAACAACTGGGCACAATCCGAAGGCCAGCCCGGCCTTGGCTACATTATGTTCCGCGAGGAGAACGGCGCAATCACCGGTGCCGGGCCGCTGGCCAAGAACATCGGGCCGGAGCGCACCCGCGCCATTGCCGAACAGCTGGGTC
>JALVRJ010000414.1 GCA_027031305.1 Hyphomicrobiales bacterium
GGCCGGCCGCGGCCACCACCGGCCCGGCCAGCGGGCCGCGCCCGGCCTCGTCAATGCCGCACACCGGAGTGAGACCTTTCTTCAGGAGCGCCCATTCCATCGAGAAATCCGCCATGGCGGCAGGGTGCCACCAACGCCCACAGGGGCCAAGGGGTGGGTTGTCGGAGGGGGCATGTTATCCACGTATTTCTGGCTAGCGTGCCCTACTTCGTCATGCCGCCTTCTCGTCACCTCGGCGCAAGCCGGGGTCTCGGGCCGCTTGCCCCGGCGCCCTTGCCGCACGAGATGCCGGCTTGCGCCGGCATGACGTGGAAAGTGGTCGCCTCAGCCCTGCTGCTCGTCGCCCTGTTTGGCCGCTTCCTTCGCGTTCAGCTCCTGTTCGGCCTGCACGGCTTGCAAGGTCTTGGCCAGGGTGATGGGGTCCTCGGCGCCGAGGATGGCGTATCTGCGGGCGATGATGAAGGCGGGCAGGCGCTTCACGCCAAGCTGCTTGACCTCCATGATCTCTTCCCACACCTCGTCGGTGTCGGTGCCGGATTCGAGCATCTTCTGGGCCTTGAAGGCGTCCATGATGCCCAGGTCGGCGGCGGCGCGGGCCAGCACTTCCGCCTCGCCGATGTCCTCGCCCTCGATGAAGAAAAGCGAAAACAGCCGCTCGGCCATTTCAGAGGCCTTGCCGGCGTCGCGCGCCCAGCGCATGACGCGGTGGGCGTCGAAGGTGTTGGGCATGACCTCGATGGCGTCGAAATTGAAGTCGATGCGGTCTTGCAGGCCCGCCACCTTGATGGGCTCCAGCGCCTTGGCGATCTGCTCCTTCGAGCCGTAGGTCTTGGCCAGCCATTCCTTGCGCGGAATGCCGCCGGGTGGGATGTCCGCCGCCATGAGGTAGGGATAATAGTTCACCTTGAAATTCTCGCGCCCGAGCATGTCCAGCGTGGCGTCCAGCCGGCGCTTGCCGATATAGCTCCAGGGACAGACGAAATCGACGATAACGTCGATTTCCACCGGTGGGGTGTCGGAGGCCTTGTTGGCGTTGTCTTGCGTTGCGTCGCTCATGAATGGCTCCTGCGTGAATGACATATCGCTTCGTGCGGCCGAATATAGAGCCTTGGCGGACGATGCGCAAAAGCCCGCCGCGCGCGTCTTCCCGCACGGTGGAGGGGGGACGGCTCAGCGGACCCGGGCATCCCACGTGGTGGTGATGTCATAGCCGTAAAGGGAGAGCGTCCCGGGGTGTCTGAGATGGCTCCAGCGGCCGATCCATTGCCCCGGTGCGTGATACAGCGGCAGGACATAAAAGCCGCTGGTGAGCAGCCTGTCCAGCAGGCGCGCGGCCGTTACCAGCTCCTCGCGCGTCTTCGCGGCTATCAGCGTGTCTATGGTGGCGTCCACCGCCGGGTCGGCCACGCCCATGTAGTTGCGCGTACCTTGTTGCGTGCGGCCGATGCTGCCCCAGTAGAACCGCTGTTCGTTGCCGGGCGAAAGCGAGTTGTACCAGGTGTAGGGCACGACGTCGTAATCGTAGCTCAGCAGGCGGCGCGTGAACTGGGCCGAATCCACCAGCCGCACCCGCATGTCGACGCCGATGGCGCGCAAGGACTTCTGCCAATGCAAGGCCACCTTTTCCTGCTCGTTGGACTGGATGAGCAGCTCGAAGGCGAAGGGGCGGCCCGCGTCGTCAACCATGCGGCCGCTCCTGATGTGCCAGCCGGCCCGCGCGAATAGACGCACGGCCTGGCGCAGGTTCTTGCGATCGCGGCCGGAGCCGTCGGAAACGGGGGCGCGCCACGCGCCCTCGACGAAGCGGGGCTCAAGCCGTGCTCCCACCTTTTTCATCAGGGCGCGTTCGGCGGTGCTGGCCGGGCGGCCGATGGAGGACAGTTCCGAGCCGTCGAAGTAGCCGTTCGTGCGCTCATAGAGGCTGTGGAACAGGTTGGCGTTGGCCCATTCGAAATCGAAGGTGAACTGCAAGGCCTCGCGCACGTTGCGGTCGGCGAAGAGCGCGCGGCGGGTATTGAAGACGAAGGCGGAAAGGGGCTTGGGCAGCCTGTTCGGCACCACCTCCTTCACGAACTTGCCTGCCTTCACCGCCGGAAAATCGTAGGCGGTGGCCCAGCGGGTGGCGTCGGTTTCGAAACGGATGTCCACCAGCCCCTTTTTCAGCGCCTCGAAGGCGGCCTGGGTGTCGCGGTAATAGTCGACGACGACGCGCTCGTGGTTGAACATGCCGCGGCGGGCAGGCAAGTCCCTGCCCCAATAGTCATGGCGCAGCTCGAACACCAGCTTCTGTCCGGGCTTCACCTCCACCAGCCGGTAGGGGCCGGATCCGAGCATGGGCTTGAGGGTGGTCTTGTCGAACGCATGGTTCGCGAAGTAATGCGCGGGCAGCACCGGCATGAGGCCGAGGATGAGCGGCAATTCGCGGTCCTTGCCGTCGAGGGTGAACTTCACCGTGTGATCGTCAAGCGCCTCGGCCTTTTTCACCTTCCTGTAATAGGTGCGGTGGTTCAACCGGCCGTGGTCGCGCAAGGTCTTCCACGAGAACAGCACGTCCTTCGCCGTGATCGGCGTGCCGTCGGCGAAGCGGGCCTTCGGGTTCAGGTGAAAAGTGACGGAGGTGCGTTCATCCGGCATTTCCACCCGCTCGGCGACGAGGCCATAGAGCGAGAAAGGCTCGGAGCGGTTGCGCGCCATGAGCGGCTCGAAGGTGTAAAGGCGCACGTGCCAGGCGGGATTGCCCTTGATGATAAAGGGGTTGAGCGAATCGAAGGTGCCGGTGACCGCCAAGCGTAGTGTACCGCCCTTTGGCGCCCGCGGGTTGACATGTGGAAAGTGGGCGAACCCCGGCGGCAGGGCGGGCGCGCCGTGCATGGCGATGCCGTGCGCCGGTGCCTCCAGCGCGCGCGTGGCGGGCAGGCACAGCGCACACCAGGCCACCAGCAGGACCAGCGGCAGCAACCATGGCGCTCGTGTGGCATTTCTGCGAGGCGAATCGCTCATGACGAGAATTATAGACTCAGGAGAGCAGGCTGGCACGGGGTCAAGAGGTATTCCCGAACCGGGAACGCGGCTTTCTATGGTATGAAATTACCAACGTCAAATCAGTCATTTACATTTCATCCCCATTTGTGGGAACATGGCCGGGCAGCCGGGGATGCCATGGGGAGGGAAGGATCATGCGCCCAAAGAGGTCATCAATCGACCAGATCGAAGCCGAAGATCGGCGAGGGGAGACGCGTCGCCGCGTGCTGAAGCACGCCCGCGTCGTGTTCAATGGCCGCGTCTCCACCATCGACGTGACAGTGCGGGACATTTCCATGGGGGGATGCAGAATCCGATTGCACCATGCCCTGAGGCTGCCCAGCACCTTCATGGTGGTGTTTCCGAGCGGGGGAGTGGAGCGTCCGGCCATCCTCATGTGGCAAAATGGCCGGGAAGCTGGCGTGAAATTCGCTGACGACGACCCGCCGGAGGCCTTTTCCCGCATGTTGCCGGGCTAGGACGCACTCGCCCTCGAGGCTGCCGTGCCGGGCCCGCGCGGCCGGCCGCGACAACCTGGTTTCAATTGATGAACTCGCTGGGGATTTCGTAGGTGTGGCGTTCCACGTCATACATGACGAAGAATTCCTCCACCTGAGAATGACGAATGGGCACGCCGGAGGTGTCCGGCTCCAGGTGTTCCTCGGAGACGTAGGCGATGTATTCCTCGCCGTTCTCGTTTTCCGCCAGCAAGTGATAGAAGGGCTGGTGCCGCGCCGGACGCACCTCTTCCGGTATGGAGCGCCACCATTCCTCGGTATCGGCAAATTCCGGGTCGATATCGAAAATCACCCCGCGGAAGGGAAACAGCTTGTGCCTGACCACTTCACCGATGTTGAATTTCGCCCGTGTGCTCATGTCGGCCCAATCGTTGTTCCATTGCCGTTTGGCGCGCGCAAGCGTTACATGGAGATGTCGCGCTGCGCGGCAAGATTCGCCGCTATGGCCGAAAAAGGCAAGTGAAAACGGGCTCGTCTTGTGAAAAGGCCTTCATGAAAGGGAGCCTTTCGACTCACATGGCCGCGTGTTTTCGCGTGCGTGAGCAACGTGGCCGACGGGATGCGGAGCGGACATGCAGTGGCGGGACGAGGCCATCGTCATCGGCTTGCGGCGGCACGGCGAGAACCATGTCATCGCCGAGATGTTTGCTCGTGAGCACGGCCGCTGGCGGGGGCTGGTGCACGGTGGCGCGGGACGGCGCAAACGCGCCTGGCTGCAACCGGGCAACCTGGTGTTGGCGGAATGGCGGGCACGGGTGGCGGAGCAGCTTGGGAGCCTGCGCGTGGAGCCGGAACCGGGCGTGCAACCGGCGGCGTTGGCGCTGGGCGACAGAGTGGCGCTGGGGGTGTTGCAGGCGGTGACGGCGGCGCTGGCCCTGTGCCCGGAGCGCGCGCCCCATCCGCGGCTGTACGCGGGCGCCCGGCTGGTGCTGAACAACCTCTCCGACGACATCATCGCACCGGCCCTGCTGGCGCGTTTCGAGCTGGCGCTGCTGGCCGAGCTGGGCTATGGGCTGGACCTTTCCCGGTGCGCGCTGACGGGAGCGACGGAAGACCTGGCGTGGGTATCGCCGGCCACGGGACGGGCGGCGACGCGAGCGGCGGGAGCGCCGTGGGCCGACAGGCTGTTTCCCCTGCCGGGCTTTCTGCTGAAGGGCGGCGCGGAGCCGCCGCTGCGAGAGGACGTGGCGCTGGCGCTGGAACTCACGGGACATTTCCTGCAACGGCGGCTGCTGGACCCGCAGGAGTGCGCGATGCCAGCGGCACGGCTGGCGTTGCCGGATGTCCTGCGGCATGGAAAGGTCTGACGCCAAAGAGCATTTTCCGCAGGATGACAAGCTGATGACAACATGGAGAGGGAATGGCTCTCTTGCATCGTCGCTATTGTCGGTGCATCTCCATGCGCGTATATAGTAAGGAGCACGTTCAACGGGGGCCATACGAGGAATACGCATGGAACAGGCGACTCATTTCTTTCACGCGCTGTCCAACGAAATCCGGCTACGCATCGTGTTGCTGCTGGCATCGGAGCCGCAGCTGTCGGTTTGTCAGCTGGTGCGCATCCTGGGGCTGTCGCAGCCGAAGGTATCGCGGCACCTGGCGGTACTGCGCGATGCCGGCGTGGTGACGGTGGACCGGCGCGCGCAGTGGATCTGCTACAGCCTGGGGCAGACCTTGCAGCCATGGCAGCGAAAGGTGGTGGAGGCAACGCGCGAAGACGTGCGCGAGACGGCGCAATACATCGAGGATCAGCGCAAGCTCGAGGAGGTGCGCAAGATGATGACCAATCATCCCTGCGCGCCGCAAGGAAAACAGAAAAACGAGGAGTTGGTGGCATGAGCGCGCAAGGCATGACGATGACCTTGGCCGGGAGCTTCATTCTCCTGAGCCTGATTCTGGCCCACCTGTGGGGTCAGGCGGACCTGAGCCAGCCGAGCTGGCTGTGGTTTACCCTGTTCGTCGGGGCGAATCTGTTCCAGGCCGGGATCACCGGTTTCTGCCCGCTGACGAAGGTTCTGAAAAAGCTGGGCTTTTCCTGAGACAAGCGGGGCGCGCGCTGCGCCCGGTTGTCGCGAGTTGTGCATTCGGCGATTTGTGCATTTGCCTGCAAGAAATTGATTCTTGCAGGCTTTTCTTTTGATCTTGCCTGTTTTTCGCGCATGGTGCCATAATGTGGAGACATCGGATCGTGATGTGGGGAACGCATACATGACGACGGCCGCAAGCTATGCCGCGCTGTTTGACGGGCACCTGAAAGGGCTTTTGCAGTGGCGGCAATTCGATGATCTGTGGGCACTCTTGCGTGGCCAGCCAGAAGGCTGGTATGTGCGCGATTTTCCCAGCAAGAAAGTGCCGAGCAAACCCATGCCGGCGGATGAATTCCTCACCTTCCTGGACGAGGCCGAGGCCTTTCTGCGCCAACGTCACCGCGAGGATTATTGCGGCTTCATCTACGTGGACGACGTGGAGAACCCGAACTTCATCAAGGTGTTCGACCCGCGCAAGATGGGCTCGGCGTGTGGTTGCGGCGGGCCGGTGTCACCGCGCTGGACCATCTCGCGCCAGACGCCGCTGCTGGCCTCGGAAATGGGAGAAGGCGATCCCATCTGCCGCCCATCAAAGCAAAAGACCGGCCTTCTGGCGCGGCTGTTCGGGCACTGAGCGTGGTGCCTTTTCGGGCCGGGGGCGAAGGGTTCGAGACATGTAGGGATTGGGAGCCGAGATGAACCATATGGACAGCATCCTGGGCCCGGAGGACATGCAGACGCTGCGGAAGGTGAACCTTTTCGCCGGCCTGTCGGACGAGGAATTGCTGGAGGTCGTCGGCAATGCCATTCCACGGCATTATCCGCGCGGCAAGGTGCTGTTTCAGCATGGCGAGAAGGCAGATGCCTTCTATGTCATCCTGGATGGCCTGGTGAAGATCATGCGCCACACCCCGGACGGCAGCGAGGTGGTGCTGGGCGTGTTTGGCAAGGGCGGGGCCATTGCCGAGGCGTCGGTGTTCCTGGAGGGCAAATATCCGGCAACGGCTGAGCTGGCGGCCGATGCGCGGCTGTTGCGCATTTCCATTCCGCATTTCCGCGAGGTGCTGGTGAGCAATCCGCACCTGTCGCTGGTCATGCTGAAGGCCGCCTACAAGCGCATCAACTACCTGGTTTCGGAGCTGGAGCACCTGAAGTCGCAGACCGGGTGCCAACGGGTGGCGGATTTCATCCTGTCGCTGGCGCCGGACGCGCAAACGGGCGAGGCGCACATCGACCTGCCTTATGAAAAGGGGCTCATCGCGGCGCGGCTGGGCATGAAGCCGGAGAGCTTTTCCCGCGCTCTGAAAAGGCTCAAGCAGATGGGTGTGGACATCCAGCGTGATCATGTATACGTGCCGGACATCGAGGCACTGCGCGAATACGTGCAAACGGGGCGCTTTTGCTGCCAGCGCACATGCGAACCCGGCGTCGCCTGAGTTTCATCGGCATCGTTCATGACACCTTCCAACGCCGCACAGCATTCCACCAGTTTTTCCGTCGCCCCGATGGTGGACTGGACGGACAGGCATTGCCGTTATTTCCACCGGCTGCTGAGCCGCCGCGCCGTTCTTTACACCGAGATGCTGGCGGCGGCCGCCGTGTTGCGGGGCGACCGGGCGCGGCTTCTGGCCTTCAATGCGGAAGAACACCCGGTGGTGGTGCAACTGGGCGGCAGTGATCCGGCGGAAATGGCCGAGGCCGCGGCCATCTGCGCCGAATGGGGCTACGACGCGGTGAACATCAACGTCGGCTGCCCGTCCGACAAGGTGCAACAGGGCCGCTTCGGCGCGGTGCTGTTCAAGGAGCCGGAAACGGTGGCGGCCTGCGCGCGGGCCATGGGCCAAGCCGTACGGGCGACGGGACGGGCGGTGCCGATTACGGTGAAATGCCGGATCGGCGTGGACGAAATCGATTCCGACGAGGCACTGGCGCGGTTCATCGAAATGGTGGCGGTGGAAGGTGTCGAAACCTTTGTCATTCATGCGCGCAAGGCCCTGTTGCGGGGCCTCAGCCCGAAGGAAAACCGTACCGTGCCACCGCTCGATCACGCGCGTGTTCACCGGATGAAGAAACGCTTTCCGTCGCTGGAAATCATCATCAATGGCGGGCTTGCGAGCATTGATGAGTGCAAGGCGCAATTGGCGCACGTGGATGGGGTGATGGTGGGCCGGGCGGCCTACCAAACGCCGTGGCTGTTGTCGGATGTGGACCCGGCGCTGTTCGGCGAGCCGGCGCCGGTGAAGAGCAGGCTGGAGGCGGTGGAGCGATTCATGCCCTATGTGCGCGCGCGGCTGGAAGAGGGTGTGCCATTGAATGCCATGACAAAGCATCTCCTGGGACTGTTTCATGGCGTGCCGGGTGCGCGCGCATTGCGCCGCGTGTTGTCCGAGGAGGCACCAAAGAACCCCTCTGACATCGGCGTGCTGGAGCGCGCGCTGGAGCACGTCCGCCAGCCCGTGCCGGCGGCGGGGTGAAGGCAACCTTCACGCCGGCTCCCACCTTCCTTCCATCGATTTGAGCGCCACCGCCCTGCCCTTCCGGCTCGACACGCGCGCATGGTATCGCAAAATGCGATATTTTTGCTTGCTTCCTGGATCGTGTCATTATGATGATGAATGCGCCAATGGATAATAATGCAAGGGGCTGTCCCAGATAACGGGTTTGCTGTTTCACAACTCATTGAATGCCAAGCACGGCCCTGCGGGCCGCCGCGAAGCGGTTTCATGCTTGACATTCAATGAGTTGTGAAAAAAATGGCAAAGAAGCGCCAATGGCGAAAAATCGCCATTGGCGCTTCTCTCAACCCCTCAAAAATCTTGCTATTCAGATATTGGGAAATCTTCGTGATTTCAATGATGTGAAACGGCA
>JALVRJ010000415.1 GCA_027031305.1 Hyphomicrobiales bacterium
AGGACGAAGTGGAGGAAGTGCCCGCCGGGCAGGAATGCGGCATGGCCTTCGAGAATTTCCAGGACATCAAGAAGGGCGACATGGTGGAGTGCTTCCGCGTCGAGAAGATCGAGCGCAGCCTTTGATGTCCATGCGTGGCGGTTGAATCTCGTCGTCATTTCCGCAAAGGCGGGAATCCATGTAAATGAGCGGAAACCATTGGATCCCCGCTTTCGCGGGGATGACGGCTTATTGGGATGCTGGTGCAATGAGCAGAGGACGCAAAGCTCCGTCGCAGCGGCAGTTGCGGGTGGCGAAGCTCATTCGCGAGGCGTTGGGCGAGGCTTTCGTCATGCGGCGCATCGACGAACCGGGGCTGGAGGAGCTCGCCTCGGTGTCGGTGACGGAGGTGGATGTCTCGCCCGATCTGAAGTTGGCGACGGTCTACGTGCGGCCGCTGCTGGCGGAGCAGTGTGCGGGGCTGGAGGAGAAGCTGAACGACAACGCCGGGCGCATCCGCCACGTGCTGGCGCCGGCCTTGCGGCGTCTGAAGTATCTGCCGAGGTTGCGCTTCCGACTGGACACGGCGGCCGACCACGCCGCGCGCATCGACGAACTGCTGCGCCAGGTCCGGCGGGACGGAGAGGATTGAGTTTTTTGGTGAAGAGAGGACTTCTGCGAGCAGCAGGCATGAAACCTTGCTCGTCACCCCGGCGGAAGCCGGGGTCTCGTGCAGCAGGCGCATGAGCTTGTGGGCCGAGATGCCGGCTTTCGCCGGCATGACGGAGATGGCATCAGGCCCGTCATGGTGGGCGTATCAAGGAAGAAGCGAACGGGACATGGCACGCAGACGAGGAAAGAAGCGCGGCCGGCCGGTGCATGGCTGGCTGGTGCTGGACAAGCCGCTGGACATGACCTCCACGGAAGCGGTCAACGTGTTGAAACGGCTGTTCGACGCGCGCAAGGTGGGCCATGGTGGCACGCTGGATCCGCTGGCCACGGGCGTGCTGCCCATCGCCTTCGGTGAGGCCACCAAGACCGTGCAATTCGTCATGGACAGCCCCAAGACCTACCGTTTCACCGTGCGCTGGGGCGAGGAGCGCAGCACGGACGACGCCGAGGGCGAGGTCGTGAAGACGTCCGAAACGCGCCCAACGCGCGAAGAGATCGAGGCGCTGCTGGAGGACTACGTTGGCGAGATCATGCAGGTGCCGCCGACGTTTTCGGCGATCAAGGTCAAGGGCGAGCGCGCCTATGACCTGGCGCGAGACGGCGAGGACGTGCGGCTGCAAGCGCGGCCGGTGATGATTTATGATCTCCGGCTTCTCGACATGCCCGACGAGGACACGGCCGTGTTCGAGGCGCGCACGGGCAAGGGAGCCTACGTGCGGGCGCTGGCCCGCGACCTGGGCCGCGATCTGGGCTGTTTCGGCCATGTGGCGGCCTTGCGGCGCACCGCCGTGGGGCCTTTTTCCGAGAATGATGCGATAACGCTGGAAAAACTGGAGGAATTGCGCCATAAGGACGCCGATCGCACGGCGCTGGATGCCGTGTTGCTGCCGATCACGACCGCGCTGGACGACATCCCGGCGCTGGCCGTCGACCAGCAGCAGGCCGCCCGCATCGCGTCCGGCCAGGCCGTTTTGTTGCGCGGGGCGAACGCCCCGGTGGCGGAGGAAACCGTGCTCATTACCTGGAAAGGGCGTCCGTTGGCGCTGGGCACGGTTCAGGCCGGGCAACTGAAGCCGAAGAGGGTGTTCAACCTCGGCGGCCGATGAGGGAGCGGGTGGTGGGTTCTTGAAGGAGAGGCGGCACCGGCCCTCTCCCCCTCCCGGCCTCCCAATTGTGGGGCCACGAGGCCGTGAGGGGAAGAGGGCCGGTGCAAAGCGGCCCTTGCCCTTCTTGTGGAGACAACCTTGAACGAGGAGTTGAAAACCGATGTCGATTACGCCGGAGCGCAAACAGGAGATCATCAGGGAATTCGCCCGTTCGGAGGGCGACACCGGCTCGCCGGAAGTGCAGATCGCCATTCTCACCGAGCGCATTCGCAACCTGACGGGACATTTCCAGAAGCACCACAAGGACAATCATTCGCGCCGCGGCCTGCTGAAGCTGGTTTCCCAGCGGCGCAAGCTGCTTGATTACCTCAAGCGCAAGGACGAATCGCGGTACGTGGACATCGTCCGCAAACTGGGGCTGCGCCGCTAGGGGCGCGGCTCGCCACGCGCGGAGCGGACGAGGCGTCCGCGCCACGTGGCGGCACTGTCCATCTTGCTTGTCTGTTCCGGCGTGGTTTTCGGATGCCTCGCGGCCCCGTTGTCCACGCCGGCTTCCATCATGGCCTGACCGCCACAAGCAGGATGAAGAGAGCACGAGACGGCGGTCACAGCCGGCCGGGGGCATGGGGCCCGCGGCGGCAAGCAGATAGCAAGAGAAGAGACGACCATGTTTGACATCAAGACTGTCGAGATCGAGTGGGGCGGACGCCCGCTGAAGTTCGAAACCGGCCGCATCGCGCGGCAGGCGGACGGCGCGGTGCTGGTGACCTATGGCGAAACCACGGTGCTGGCCACCGTGGTGGCCGAAAAGCACCCGCGCCCGGGGCTGGACTTCTTCCCGCTCACCGTGAACTACCAGGAAAAGACCTACGCCGCGGGCAAGATCCCCGGTGGCTTCCTGAAGCGCGAGGGGCGGCCCAGCGAGAAGGAAACGCTGGTTTCGCGCCTCATCGACAGGCCCATCCGGCCGCTGTTCGACCCCGACTTCAAGGTGGAGACGCAGATC
>JALVRJ010000416.1 GCA_027031305.1 Hyphomicrobiales bacterium
GGTCAGCCTTCGCGCAACCTAGTGTCAGAGCGTTTCACCCTTCGCGGCGGCGATGAAGCGGGTGATCTTTTCCGTGTCCTTCACTCCCCGCGCGCGCTCCACGCCGGAGGAAACGTCGACCATCGGCGCGCCCGTTTCGGCGATGGCACGGGCCACGTTTTGTGGCGTCAGGCCGCCGGCCAACATGAAGTCGCCGTCGTATCCGCGCAGCCAGCGCCAGTCGAAGCTCTGGCCCATGCCACCGGGCAAGGCGGCATCATCATGCCAGGCGTCGAACAGGGGAAAGGCGATGGCACCATCGAAGGCCGCCACCTCGGCGAGGTCTTCCGGCCCCTTCAGGCGAAAGGCGCGAACGACGGCGCAGCCGGTGAGGTCGCTTATCGCGCGCACCCGGGAGGGCGTCTCGGAGCCGTGTGCCTGGATGATGTCCGGCCGCACCCGCTCGGCGATGGCCCGCAATTCCACGTCCGTGGCATCGACCACCAGCGCCACCACCCTGGTCGTGCCATCACCGACCCTGCGTGCAAGCGTTGCCAGTTTGGCCGCGCGCGCGATGGACACATGCCGTGGCGAAGGCGGAAAAAACACAAGCCCGATGAAATCGGCCCCGGCGTTCACGGCCGCCCGCACCGTTTCCGGTGTCTTCAAGCCACAGATTTTCACTTTCACTCTGGCCATGCGCCCGCCTCCCCGGGAATGAAAGGCAACGGATGGTTTTTCGGCAAGACGCCATGGTGCCTTGCGGGACCTGGCAAATTCGTCGCGCGGGAAGCGTCCAGCTTCCATGAATCACCATGCCCGAGGAAGGCGCCCCTGGCGATAGTGCGCTGGGGTTTCTCCCCGGGAATTGTCGTCTTGCCAGTTCCTTGAGACGTTCATTTCGTCAGGCTGGCGAAAAGGGTGGGCAGCTTTTCCGGCAGGCGTTCGACATGGTCGATGACGGTGTAGCCCGTCTGGCCGAAGATGTCGGTGACGTATTCGTCCGCATTCGGGTCGAGCGAAATGCAAAATGGCGAGATGCCTTCCGATTGCAGCTCGATGACGGCCTTGCGCGCGTCCTCGCGCAGATATTGCGGATCGGGAACGTCGATGTCGTGCGGGGCGCCGTCGGTAAGGATCATCAGGATGCGCTTTTCCTCCCGCCGCTTGCGCAAATCCTCGCCGGCGCGCCTGAGCGCCGCGCCCATGCGGGTGGAAAGGCCCGCCTCCATGGCCGCCAGCCGCGCTTTCGCCGCCTCGCCCCAGGGTTCGGAGAAGCCCTTGAAATGGGTGTAGCGCACCTCGAAACGGGTGTTGGAATGAAAGCCGGCGATGGCGAACGGGTCGCCCAGCGCCTGAACCGCCTCCGACAGCAGGGCGGTGGATTCCTGCGCCAGTTGCAGCAGCGTGATGTCGCCGCCGGGGATCTTCTCCTTCACAGATTCGGACAAGTCGATGAGCAGCAACATGGCGATGTCGCGCCCGTGCTGTTCGTATGACTGGAACACGCGCGGGTCGGGCGCGATGTTCATGCGCAAGTCGATGGCGGCGCGCACCGCCATGTCCACGTCCAGCTCGTCGCCCATTTCCTGATAGCGCACGCGGCGGCGCAGTTGGGGTTTGAGCAGATCGACGATCTTCTTCAGCCGCCGCGCCAGCAGTTCGTGCTTCTTCAGCAGCTCGTCGATGTAGGCCGCATCGCCCGCCGGCTGGATGCGCTCGAACACCGTCACCCAGTCCGGGCGGTAGGTCTGGGCCGTGTAGTCCCATTCAGGGTAATGCTTCGGCGGAATGCCGTCCTCCGGCGCGGCCGGCCCCTTCACATGATCGCGGGCGCCGTGGTCGGAGTGGAAGTCGTCCTCGTCGTCGGTGTCTTCCAGGAAGATCCACAGGTAACGGTTGTCGTCGCGGTAGGGCACCTCGGTGTCCTGAAACCAGATGTTGGGCGAGCGGAAATCGTGGGTGTAGTTTTCGGTCAGCCACTTCACGCCCAGTTCCGGGGCGATCTTCGTGTCATGCGGATCGGCGGCCATGCGTTCGGCGAACAGCGCGGTGTATTTTTCGATCATCGGGTCGTCATAGCCGTGCGCCGGATTCAGCAGGGCGTAGGAGAGCATGGCCAGACGGTGGCGGATGCAGGAGCATCCCTTCGGGCAGGCGTCCGGTTCGGGGCGCGGGTGCATTGTCAGCCACAGCGCGCGCAGGCCGGGATAGCGCTGCATGGCCAGCCATTCCACGCGCGCATCCTCGAAGGTTTCGATGGCCAGATGCTGGAAGGGGCTGAAATTGTCGGCGACGAAAGGACGCGTCCAGAGGGCGTGCGCGGCCATGTGGGCGATGGCGGCGCGGTAGCGATCAAGCCCGGAGACGCCGAAGGCCGGTTCGTAAACGTCGGGGATGTGAAAGCCCAGGCGGTCGAGATACGGCTTCGGCTTGCGCAGGTTGTCGAAAATTTCCGAATAGGGGCGGAAGTCCACATCAAGCCCCCAAAGGCTGCGCAAGTAAAGATGCAGGCGGCGTTCGTTGTCGATGTAGAGCGTGCCGGAACGCTCGCGTTGCAGGGCGGCGTGGGCGTCCGGCGTTTGTAGTCCGAAATAGTCCGGCAGCCGCCAGGGCTGCGAGGCATAGACGCGGATGCCGTATTCCACCCAGTTCTTGACCCCGGCGACGGAAAGCTGCGCGAACAGTTGCGGGGCGGAGCGGGCCAGCGGCTCGGCCGCCTCCTTCGCCACCTTCGCGGTGTGCAGCAGGATGCGCATCCAGT
>JALVRJ010000417.1 GCA_027031305.1 Hyphomicrobiales bacterium
CCATCGTCAAGGCCGCCGAGGGTCCGATGAAGGGCGTGCTGGGCTACACCGACCAGCCCAACGTCTCCATCGACTTCAACCACGACCCGCACTCGTCCGTCTTCGCCCTGCCGCAGACCAAGATGATCGGCTCGCGCATGGTGCGAATCCTGTCCTGGTACGACAACGAGTGGGGCTTCTCCAACCGCATGAACGACACCGCCGTCGCCATGGGCCAATACCTGTAATGCCAGATTGTGCAAAGGCTGACCGGTAAAACCGTCCCGCGCCCCGCCCAGGCCCTTGTTTTTACACTTGAGGGTTGGATGGGGCGCGGGGCGGTGGGTGGTTCTTTATGCGCTCCGGTATCGCGCGTCATGCCCGCCGACGACGCCGGGCGGTGGGCCGCGCATTGCCACGCCGCAAGCGCGCCGCAAAAAGCACGAAAGCCGCAAGAAAAGAGGAAAGGGAGAGAAATGGCGCGCCGGGGAGGATTTGAACCCCCGACCCCCAGATTCGTAGTCTGGTGCTCTATCCAGCTGAGCTACCGGCGCCTGCCATGAACCCGCGAACGGCCATATCGCGCGAAACGACCACGCCGCCCATGGGACGGTGCCTATCTAGTCCACCGCTTGCGACTTTGCAAGCCGCATTTGTGCATGGCCGCCACTTTTCATGCGCATGGTTCGCCTGTTGGCATTCTTTTCAGTCCCGCCGCCGGCATCCTCACCCCCATCCCCGGGGTGTTTATGCCTCGCGAAGTTCCGTCACGCCCTCAGCGCACCGGCGGCAGCACCACCACACGCGCCCGGCATTGTGCGCGCCGCTCGTTCTGCCCACAGCGCGACGGCCGCCCCAGCGGCGTGAAGCACACCCGCACCTCGCGCAGCAGCGCCTCGCCCCGGCTGCGGCGCGAACAGACGACGGCGAAGCTGTCGCGGGTGAACCCCTTTCCGCGGTTGGCGGCGGCGAAGTCCTGGCGGATCTGTTCCGGCGCGCGCTTCAGCGGCGTCGTCGGGCGCTGGTAGGCCGGCGGAATGCTGACCTGGCGGAACAGCTTCTCGACGAGGGCGAAATAGGCTCTCGGCGACAGGCCGGAACAGGTCCCGTGCTTGCGCCATTCGTGAATGACCAGCCCCTTCGACGGCATCACGTCCAGCACTTCGCGGATGACGGCATCTGGCACGAAGCGGTATTGCGTGCGGCATTGGCCGGGCCATCCCTTGTGGAACTGCGGCCACAGCCCATGCACGACGAATCCCTTCATCTTTCCCGGTGCGCATTGCGGATCGCGCCGCTTGAAACCCTTTTCCAGGCAATAGGTGGGCGACCACGAGAGTGCCAGCACGTAATAGTCGAACAGCCCCGCCCGCGCCCTGGACGGTTTCGCCGTGGCCGGCGCCAGCCCGAGCCACAAAGGCGCCAGCGCCACCATCAGGAAGGATCTCCATGCCCGTCCCCATGCCTTCCACGTGCCCTTCATGCGCAATTCCCCCGTATGTAGTTGCTGTTGACCATGTGCGGATGTCCCGGCCAACCATCGCTCACCGGCGCCCACGCCAGTTCGAATGGCGCACCGGCGGCAGCCCGGCCTCGGCCCGGTAATGGGCGCGGATGCGGTTGGCCAGGTACCAGCGGCGGCGTTCGTAAAGCGGATGATGATTGTAGAAGAAGTTCTTCACCACGCCCTCGTCGCGGAAATGCCGCCGCAGGTAATCGAACGTCTCAAGCGCCACCTGCGGCCGATAGCCCGCGCGCACCAGCAGGTGCAGACCTTCCGCGTCGGCGTCGTATTCCTGTTGGCGGGAATAGGTGTTCAGCGAGGTGTTGACCACGAACGACACCGACTGGCCCAGCCATGGCATCCGCCACTTCTTGGCCAATACCTCGCTGGAGAACTCATGCGCCTTGCGCGCCATCTCCTTTTTCTCCCGCGCTTCCCACACGTGGCGCAACAGGTTGTGGGCCATCTCGTGCGCCAGCACCGTCGCCAGCCTCTCGTCTGTCTCAAGCAGCCTGATCATGCCGGTGGTGATGAACAGGTATCCGCCGCCGGCGGTAAAGGCGTCCGCTCGCGCGTCGTCGATGACGTAAACCTTCCACCGGCGTGGCCAGGGGCTTTCCTCCCGTGCCGCCACCGCCAGCCTGTCCACGATGCGCTGAAGCCGCGCCCGCAGGGCCGCGTCCTGGCTCTGCCGCGCACTGGCCAACACCTTCTTGGCCAGCGCGTCACCCAGTTGCTGGCGCTCCGCCGTGCTCGGCCCCGACGGCGTGAAGGCCTTGTCGATCCTGCGTTTCAACTCGGCCAGCGGCGAGGTGGACGCGCCCGCGTCCTTGCCCACCGTTCGTGGTGACGCGGATGGTTTCAGCGGACCAGGCACGGCCTTTTCCAGTGGCGCCGCCACGACGAGAGCCGCACGCGGGTCGTGCGAAGCCGCTTCGGTGCTGTTCGACGCGGTGAAGGTCGTCGAGGGGCTGGCATCGGCCATGCCACCCTTTCCACCCCCACCGTTCATCCCCGCGGCATCTTCCGGAGCGTTCAGGGACAGCCGCAAGGCATCGCCGCCGGCATCCACGCAGCCGGCCAGGCCCAGCGCCAGGAGCGCCGCCATCACAAGATGGAGAGGCCTTTTGCGCCCCCCCTCGCCATGTGCAAACATGTCGTGCACGTTCGGCAACCCCATGCGCTCCGGTTGATCCCGGAGGTTGTCACAATCTAGCCTTTTCATGCCGGGGAAACAATGCATTCACGAAGGATGACGA
>JALVRJ010000418.1 GCA_027031305.1 Hyphomicrobiales bacterium
CGCGACGGCATGGCCGGCGGCGGGCGCCTGGACGCGCGCGACGATGCGCTTTTTCGGCCGCTTCACGAGGTCGGCGAAAAGGCGCGTTTTCGACAGGTTGCCGCCGAGAATGGCGGCCAGCCGCTTGCGGGCGGGCTGAAAGTCCGGCTTTTCCCTCAGGGCCGCATAGAGAGCCTCCTTCGTGCGCGGCAGGGAATTGAGGGCGGAGAACAACAGCGCACGGGCGTAATGCACGCGGTATTTCTCCGGGTGTCCATTGGCCAGTGCCTGGTCGTAGTCGGCCAAAGCCAGGTAATACAGCCCACGTTCATGGAGGATGTTGCCGCGCGCGAAGTAGGCCGGCGCATAGGCCGGGTCGAGATACAGCGCGGCGGTGAGGTCCTCGATGGCACGCCCGGCATCGCCACGGGCGCGGAAGGCCAGCGCCCGGTTGTACAGCGCCTTCACCCGGGCACGGGTGGCCAGCGCGTCGATGCGCAAGGCGGCGTCGTAGTCGGTGATGGCGGCGGCGTGGTGGCCCAGTTTCTGGTGTGCCAGGCCGCGGTTCAGCAACGCCCGGGCGAGAAGCTCGGGCGCGAGTTCGCGCGTGTTGACGAGCCGCGTATACAGCTCGACCGCCTGTTCCGCCCTGCCATTTTCCAGCGCGCTCAGCGCCTTCACCAGCATGGCGGCATCGGCATTCCTCGTCGCTTCTTCCGCGCCTGCCAGTGAGGGCGCAGCCGCACTTGCGGCGAGCAACACAACACATACAGACGCACCAAACATGCCCTTGAGCTTCATAATGCCCATATTCATGAAGCATCAGGGTTAAACGCCGCCTAAGGAGAGATGAACGGGATGGCAAGCGGCTGTTTCATTGCGAAACGCCCTTCCGACGCCCGGCACGGGGCTTGCCAAGGGCGGGCGATATCGGCCAAAAGACAGGGAACGACCGTGGCCATGGCACTTGCATCGGCGTAGCATCATGACGGCATCAGGCGAGAAATGGACGAAGACGAACTGGCGCTCGAAGCCCATCAAGCAGGCGCCGGAATACCCGGATGAACAGGCCCTCGCGGCCGTGGAGCGCAAGCTTTCCACCTTTCCGCCGCTGGTGTTCGCCGGCGAGGTGCGCCAGCTGAAGCGGGAGCTGGCGAACGTCGCCGCCGGCAAGGGCTTCTTGCTGCAGGGAGGCGACTGCGCGGAAAGCTTCGCCGAGCACAACGCCGACAACATCCGCGACTTTTTCCGCGTGTTCCTGCAGATGGCGGTGGTGCTGACCTATGCTGGCGGCCAGCCGGTGGTGAAGCTGGGGCGCATCGCCGGGCAGTTCGCCAAGCCGCGCTCGGAACCGGTGGAGGTGCGCGACGGCGTGACCCTGCCGGCCTATCGCGGCGACATCATCAACGACATCGCCTTCACGCAAGAGGCGCGCACGCCCGACCCGCACCGCATGTTACAGGCCTACCGTCAGGCGGCGGCGACGCTGAACCTGTTGCGCGCCTTCGCCACGGGCGGTTTTGCAAACCTCGAGCACGTGCATCGCTGGACGCTGGGATTCCTGAAGGATTCGCCGGCCACCGAGCGCTATCAGGAAATCGCCGACCGCATCTCGGAAGCGCTGAAGTTCATGCGTGCCTGCGGCATTACCAGCGACACCACGCCACAGCTGCGCACCACCAGTTTCTATACCTCGCACGAGGCGCTGCTGCTGCCCTACGAGGAGGCGTTGACGCGGCTCGATTCCACCACCGGGGAGTGGTATGCCACCTCGGGGCACTTCCTGTGGATCGGCGACCGCACGCGCGACGTGGACGGGGCGCACGTGGAGTTCATGCGCGGCATCAGGAATCCCATCGGCGTGAAGGCGGGGCCGAGCATGACGCCGGATGGCCTGTTGCGCCTGATCGACGCGCTGAACCCGGAGAACGAGCCGGGGCGGCTGACCGTCATCACCCGTTTCGGAGCGGACAAGGTGGCGAGCGGCCTGCCGCCGCTCATCCGCGCGGTGCAGCGCGAGGGGCGCGAGGTGGTGTGGTCGTGCGACCCGATGCATGGCAACACCATCCGTTCCTCGGCCGGCTACAAGACGCGGCCGTTCGAAAGGGTGCTGGCGGAAGTGCGCGCCTTCATGCAGGTGCACCGGGCGGAGGGCACGCACGCCGGCGGCATTCACATCGAGATGACGGGCAAGGACGTGACCGAGTGCACCGGCGGCAACACGCGGGTGATCCGCGAGGCCGACCTGTGCGACCGCTATCACACGCACTGCGATCCGCGGCTGAACGCGGCGCAGGCGCTGGAGCTGTCCTTCCTGGTGGCCGAGGAGCTGCGCAAGTCGGCGGCGGCACGGGAGGCGGCGGAATAGGCCCACTTCGGCGCCCTGCCCTTCCGCGCGTGGCCATGATCTTCCTGTTCGGGGCCCGCCAACAAAAAGCCCGGCTGCCGAAGCAGCCGGGTGTTTTCGTGTCCGGCCCGAAGGCCGCCTACCCGAAGCGGATCATGGCTTGCCAGGAAGTCCCGGCCGGCCGGGCTCCTGCTTGACGGGCCTGGCGGGCTTGCCCTTGATGGGCCGGGTCGGCTTCGGGCGATCAGGCCGACCAAGGCGGACGCAGCGGGTGCGCGAGATCCTGCTCCAGCCGCGCGGACAGGCGCAGGCACGGCCACCATTGACCGGGAAGGCCGGCTTCACGCAGTTCGGCCGGGGCTTCTCGATCTTGCGGCAACGCGTCGGCGATACCTGCCGCCAGCCACGCGGGCA
>JALVRJ010000419.1:0-641 GCA_027031305.1 Hyphomicrobiales bacterium
GCTGCTGGCCGGCTTTGGTTGGGCCGGGGTCAACGCCGCGCTGGCGCCCATGCTCGTTGTCGCCGCCCTGGCGCTGGCCTGGCACGCGCTGCATTTGCGTCGCCGGGCCACCGCCATCACCGCCGCCGATACCACGGGCGAATGATGCCCCCCTCTGTTTGCGCCGCCACCTGTTCATTTTCAATGCACTTGACGCTTGTCAGTTGTCAGCTGCCGCATCCTCTGGCACATTGCCAGCCCGTGAGCGGTGGTTGCCGGTACGACGTCCCCGCGCGCGGCCAAAGGGGCGCGCGCGGTTGCACGCGCAGGGACGAACACCGGCGGACGCGGAATCATCATTTTGAACATGTCATCCGCGCCGCGCCGCTCAGGAGGGTCACAAGGAGAGGGGATGCAATATGAGTGGCACGTTGTGGATCGTCATACTCGCGGCGCTGCTGGCCGTGGGCTATGCCTACAAGACCATCAGGGAACTGCTGGAAGCGGACGCCGGCACGCCGCGGATGCAGGAAATCGCCGCCGCCATCCGCGAGGGCGCCAACGCCTACATGCGGCGGCAATACACCACCATCGCCATGGTCGGTGTGGTTATTTTCTTCGTCATCGGCGTGTTCCTGTCCTGGGCGGCCGCGGTGGGTTTT
>JALVRJ010000419.1:651-2733 GCA_027031305.1 Hyphomicrobiales bacterium
CATCATCGGCATGATGATCTCGGTGCGCGCCAACGTGCGCACGGCGCAGGCCGCCTCCACCTCGCTGGCCGCGGGGCTGGAAATGGCCTTCAAGTCCGGCGCCGTCACCGGCATGTTGGTGGCCGGCCTGGCGCTCTTGGGCGTCGCGGGATATTTCCTCGTCCTCACCGGTTTGCTGGGCTACGCGCCCACTGACCGCACGGTGGTGGACGCGCTGGTGGCGCTGGGCTTCGGCGCCTCGCTCATCTCCATCTTCGCCCGCCTGGGCGGCGGCATCTTCACCAAGGGCGCCGACGTCGGCGGCGACCTGGTGGGCAAGGTGGAAGCGGGCATTCCGGAGGACGATCCGCGCAACCCCGCCACCATCGCCGACAACGTCGGCGACAACGTCGGCGACTGCGCCGGCATGGCCGCCGACCTGTTCGAGACCTACGTGGTCACCGTGGTCGCCACCATGGTGCTGGCGTCCATCTACTTCACCGGCGAAGTGGCGCAGAAGATGATGCTCTTCCCGCTGGTCATCGCCGCCTCGTGCGTGGTCACGTCCATCATCGGCACCTATTTCGTCAAGCTCGGTCCCAGCCGCAACATCATGGGCGCCCTCTACAAGGGCTTCATTGCCACCGCGCTGCTCTCCGTGGTCGCGCTCGGCATCATCGTCTGGGGCTGGCTGGGCGCCGGCGAAACCTTCACCGCCGGGGGCGTCACCTTTACCGGCGCCGATCTGTTCTACTGCGGCCTGGTGGGCTTCGCCGTGACCGGTGCCATCATCTGGATCACCGAATACTACACCGGCACCGGCTATCGCCCCGTCACCTCCATCGCCGACGCCTCCGTCACCGGCCACGGCACCAACGTCATCCAGGGCCTGGCCATTTCGCTGGAGGCCACGGCGCTGCCCGCCTTGGTCATCATCGCCGGCATCATCACCGCTTACGAGCTGGCCGGCCTGTTCGGCATCGCCATCGCGGTGACGACCATGCTCTCGCTGGCCGGCATGGTGGTGGCGCTGGACGCCTTCGGCCCGGTCACGGACAACGCCGGCGGCATCGCCGAGATGGCCGATCTGCCGGCCTCGGTGCGTGACACCACCGACGCGCTGGACGCCGTTGGCAACACCACCAAGGCGGTCACCAAGGGCTACGCCATCGGCTCGGCCGGCCTCGGCGCGCTTGTCCTGTTCGCGGCCTACACCGAGGACCTCAGGCATTACGCCGCCACCGCGCCGGAGGGCTCGCTGCTGCACGGCGTGCAGGTGGACTTCTCGCTGTCCAATCCCTACGTGGTGGCCGGCCTGCTGTTCGGCGGCCTGCTGCCCTTCCTCTTCGGCGGCCTGGCCATGACCGCCGTCGGCCGTGCCGGCGGTTCGGTGGTGGAAGAGGTGCGCCGCCAGTTCCGCGAGCGTCCCGGCATCATGGAGGGCAAGGAAAAGCCCGACTACAGCCGCGCGGTGGACATGCTCACCCGCGCCGCCATCAAGGAGATGATCATTCCCTCGCTGCTGCCGGTGCTCTCGCCGCTGGTGGCCTTCTGGGTGGTCTACCTCATCGCCGGCGCTTCGCAGGCCTTCTCGGCGCTCGGCGCCATGCTGCTCGGCGTCATCGTCACCGGCTTCTTCGTCGCCGTGTCCATGACCACCGGCGGCGGCGCCTGGGACAACGCCAAGAAATACATCGAGGAAGGCGCCCACGGCGGCAAGGGCTCCGACGCCCACAAGGCGGCCGTCACCGGCGATACCGTTGGCGACCCCTACAAGGACACGGCCGGCCCGGCGGTCAATCCCATGATCAAGGTCACCAACATCGTCGCCCTGCTGCTGCTGGCCGCCCTGGCGCACTGACGGACGCCTGCCCAGGCGAGACACGCCATCACGCGGCGCCGCCGGTCATCCGGCGGCGCCGCTGTTCCTTTCAGACCTAGTCACGAGAGCATCCGCTTGAAATGGGGCGGCTCTTCTGCCACACATGCGAACGGGGATTCATCCGCGTCGCACGGCGAACGCAGCCATGCTGCGGGATTCGAAAGGCGAGCATCATCATGCGTTGCCCGTTTTGCGCCTCTGATCAGACCCAGGTGAAGGAC
>JALVRJ010000420.1 GCA_027031305.1 Hyphomicrobiales bacterium
ATATAACATTGTTCAAAGCGGCCGTGCAAAAACCGGCCTGTCCGCCGTCAGCTCCGTGGCTTTCGCGTTTCGCCGAATACGCCAAGCAAACCCGCGCCCTCAGGTCCGACAGGCAAGACACCCCATCCGGCAAGGCCCGTGATCCATGCCTTGCAAAAGAATGCAACAACTTAAGGGAGCATTTGATGTCGGAAAGCAATTTGTGGAAGTGTCATCGGGTTATGATCGCTTCCGCATACAAGCCCACCGCGCCTCAGCGCAGTTTGAGCGTTGCCAGCCCGATCAGCGCCAGCACCACGGCGATGATCCAGAAGCGGATGACGATGGTTTCTTCCTTCCAGCCCTTTTTCTCGAAATGATGATGCAACGGCGCCATGCGAAACACGCGCTTGCCGGTGAGCTTGAAGGACACCACCTGAACGATGACGGACGCCGCCTCCAGCACGAACAGCCCGCCGATGATGGCCAGCACCAGTTCGTGCTTGGCCGCCACGGCGAAGGCCCCCAGCGCCCCGCCAAGCGCCAGCGAGCCGGTATCGCCCATGAAAATCTGCGCCGGCGGCGCGTTGTACCACAGAAAGCCCAGCCCGGCGCCTATGATCGCCCCGGCGATGACGGCCACCTCGCCCACCCCGCGCACGAAGTGAATTTGCAGGTAGTCCGCGAACACGGCATGACCCGCCAGGTACATGATGAGAACGAAGCTGGCCGAGGCGATCATCACCGGCACGATGGCCAGCCCGTCCAGCCCATCGGTCAGGTTCACGGCGTTGGCCGCCCCGACAATGACCACCGCGGCGAAGACGTAATGGAACCAGCCCATGTCGATGAGCACATCCTTGAAGAAGGGCACGGCCAGCTTGTTCGCCAGCTCCGGCGACCCGGCGGCGGTATATACCCACACGGCAATCAACGCGATGATGAACTCCAGCGCCAGACGCACCTTGCCGGAAAAGCCGGCCGAGGATTGCTTCGTTACCTTCAGGTAATCGTCGTAGAAGCCGATGGTGCCATAG
Source organism: Hyphomicrobiales bacterium (assembly GCA_027031305.1). Lineage (GTDB taxonomy): Bacteria > Pseudomonadota > Alphaproteobacteria > Rhizobiales > Aestuariivirgaceae > Thermopetrobacter. The sequence continues at coordinate 1,017 of JALVRJ010000420.1, forward strand.
CCGATGAGCACGAACAGGGTCGCCCACACGAACGGATTGGACAGGTTGCCCAGCAACAGGACGGTGATCAGCACGCTGGCCAGAATCATCAGCCCGCCCATGGTGGGCGTGCCCTTCTTGGCGAAGTGCGTCTCCGGTCCGTCCTCGCGGATGGGCTGGCCCTTGCCCTGGCGCACCCGCAACATGGCGATCAGCCTCGGACCGAACATGAACACCAGAAACAGCGCCAGCAATATCGCCATGCCGGTGCGAAACGTGATGTAGCGCAACACGTTCAGGCCCGGAATGTCATCGCCCAGCGACAGCGCCAGATAATACAGCATGAAACTCCCTGCCTTTCCCGCCGGTGAATGGCCCCGGCCTTCGTCGATGATACGGGAATCGCCTGGCAGTGGTTTCTAGGCCATCTCGCCACCGGCTGCAAAGTCCCGCGCCAACGCCCGCGCCAGCGCCCCCAGCCTCATGCCGTTGGAGCCCTTGAGCAGGATCACGTCGCCGGGACGCAGCATTTCGCGCAAGGGACCTTCCAGCGCCGCCGCCTCCGCCGCGTGCGGCCCATGCACGTGCGCCGGCACGGCTTCGCGCAGGCGTGCCATTTCCGGCCCCACGGTGCACAACACGTCCACCCGCGCCGCTTCCACCGCCTCGGCCAGGCCCGCGTGCAGCGCCGCGGACCGCTCCCCCAGTTCCAGCATGTCCGCCAGCACGGCGATGCGCCGCCCGTTGCCCTGCGGTTCGATCTCGCCCAATACCGCCAGCGCCGCGCGCATGGAGGCCGGGTTGGCGTTGTAGCTTTCGTCGATCAGCAATGCCGCGCCGCCGGGCAGGCGCAACGTGTGCCGCCGCCCGCGCCCGGCCAGGGGACGCATGTCGCGCAAACCTTGCAGGATCGGTGCCAGCTCCAACCCCAGCGCTTCCGCCACCGCCAGAACCACCAGCGCGTTGCGCGCCATGTGTTCGCCCGCCATGCCGACGAGAAACACCACCGGCTGACCCATCACCTCGGCCTCGACGCTCACCGTGCCGTTGCGCGCGTCGTTCACCGCACGCAAGAGGCGCACGTCGGCATTTTCACCGCCACCGACGGTAATGATGCGCTCGATATCCGCCGCTCGCGCCGCCTCCAGCAGGATATCCGCGTGCGGCGCATCCACGTTGATCACCGCCGCTCCACCCGCCGCCACGCCGGAGAAGATCTCCGCCTTCGCCCGCGCGATGCCGGCAAGATCGCCAAACGCGCCGATGTGGCTTTCCGCCACGTGCGTCACCACCGCCACGTGCGGCCGCGCCAAGGCGGCGAGATCGGCGATTTCGCCCGGCGCGTTCATGCCCATCTCGATAACGGCGAATTGGGCCTGGCGCGGAATGCGCGCCAGCGTGATCGGCACGCCCCAGTGGTTGTTGAAGCTGCCCGGCGGCGCGTGCGTCGGGCCAATGGCGGAAAGGGCGCGCGCCAGCATTTCCTTCGTCGTCGTCTTGCCCACCGAGCCGGTCACCCCGACGACCTTCGCATTGGTCCGTGCCCGTCCCGCCCGGCCCAGCGCCCGCAGCGCCGCCAGTGTGTCCTCCACCACCAGCAATGGCCCGGCCGCGCGCATGTCCTCATCCACGCGCGACACCACCGCCAGCCCCGCCCCCCCTCTCAGCGCCCCCGCGCCGACACCCTGCCCGCCCCTGCGCACCCCGCCAACGGCCACAAACACTTCGCCCCC
>JALVRJ010000421.1 GCA_027031305.1 Hyphomicrobiales bacterium
CCCGGCGCGGCGAAGGCCCCGCCCGGCACCGTGCCCACGCCGTGCTCCCTCAATAGCCATTCGGCCAGCGCCAGGTCGTCCTTGGGCAGGCCGTCGCCGGCCCGTTCCAGCAGGGCCGAAACATCCGGCAACATGTAGAAGGCCCCTTGCGGCGCGTGCAGCCGGATGCCCGGCACCTCTTCCAGCAGCTCCAGCATCAGCGCCCGCCGCCGGGCGTAGATCTCCCCCATCCGCGCCACGTCCTCCCCCGCCCGCTCCAGCGCCGCCACGCCCGCGCGCTGGGCGAAGGCGCACACGCCGGAGGTGAACGCGCCCTGCATTTTCGCCAGTGCCGGGACGAGCTCTGGCACGGCCGCGGCGTAGCCCATGCGCCAGCCGGTCATGGCGTAGGCCTTGGAAAAGCCGTTGATGGTGATGGTGCGCTCCAGCATGTCCGGCAGCGCCCCGAAGGAGACGTGTTCCGCCCCCTCGAACAGGATGTGTTCGTATATCTCGTCCGAGATGACCATCAGCCGCGGGTGCGCGCGCACCACCTCCGCCAGCCCCTCCAGCGTCGCGCGCGAGAACACCGCGCCGGAGGGGTTGCACGGGCTGTTGATCAGGATGAGCTTGCTCTTCTCGCTCACCGCCCCAGCGATGCGCGCCACGTCCGGCTGAAAGCCCCGGCCCGCGTCCGAGGCCACCACCACCGGCACGCCGCCGGCCAGTTCCACCAGGATGTCATAGGCGTTCCAGTAGGGCGCGGGCAGGATGACCTCGTCGCCTTGGTCGATGAGCGCCATGATGGCGTTGGCCAGCGCCTGCTTGGCCCCCACCGTCACCAGCACGCCGTTTTCGCCGTAGTCGAGGCCGTTTTCGCGCCTCAGCTTCTCCGCGATGGCCGCGCGCAGCTCCGGCAGGCCGGGCAGGGGCGGGTAGTGCGTATATCCCGCCTCCAGCGCCTCGCAGGCCGCCCGGCGGATGACTTCCGGCGTATCGAAGTCCGGCTCGCCCAGGGTCAGCGCCACGATGTCCGCGCCGCCCGCGCGCAGTTCGCGCGTCAGCCGCGCCATGCGCAGGATGGCCGCTTCACGCAGCTGGCGCACTCGGGTTGAAATCATCGCGGCGGGGTCGAAACCGGACATGGACGTTCCTTGTGCCGATGAAGGGGTTGCGCTATCCCGACAGGACAACGGGCCGTTCCATGGAACGAGAAGTCGGGGCAGCCAGATGAATTTTTCTTCCCTTTATGCCAGAAGCGCGATGGCCGCAACGTTGGCATGTGCCCTCGCCGCCTGCGCCGCGCCGCAACACGCGCCGTCGCCACTATCCGACGCCACCCGCGCCACCTCGGCACAGGGCGGAGGCTGGCGCAGCGAGCCGGTCATCTACAACGGCCGCCGTTATGCCGTTTCATTTCGCAACGCCGGCGCCAACGCGCGACAGGTCAGGGTCGCCGCGCCGGGACGCAGGCTGGGGGCGACGCGCGGAGACGGCCGGATCGTGAGCCAGATCGCCAGCTCCACGGTGGCCCATTTCACCTGCCGCAGCGGCAAGGCCCGGCTGCGCCCGGGCTCGTTGAAGCCACGCGACGGCCGCTGGCACATGCTCGTCGACTGCCTCTGAATCCCGCGGTCCATTCCCTGGGGCCATGCCCCGCGCCATATTGTTCCTCATTCGCGACGGATTTTCGCCGCCTTGCCGTGTCATGCCAGAAGGCATAAAGGACCACCCACCACCCCGCACACCCACCCAACCCCCAAAATATAGTGTGGGGTGCGGGGCGGTTTTACCAGTCAGCCCTTGCACGGCCTGGTATCACTTGGCACGCGACGTGCAGCTCTTTCTCCAAGGATACCAACCCGTGCCGATTTGACACACATACGTGTCAGGCCGGCCAACGATGGACGCGAGAATCATGAGCAGCATCATCGAGTTTCCCGTGCGCGTGCCGGACGAGGACATCTTTCGCCACGAGGAAACAAGAAGGCTCTATGGCGCCTGGCTCGGCGAGGCGCGCCGTGGGCGGCATCCCGCGCTCGGGGCCTTCGCGCCGGGGCGGCTGGGCCGCTGGCTTTCCTGGAGTGGCGTGGCGGAATTGGTGGAAGAGGCTGGCGAGCCGTTCGCCGACCACCGGCCACGCTGGCGGCTGGCCGGCAGCTCCATTTGCAAGCTGGCCGGCCGCGAGCTGGACGGCGAAGAGATGTTCGCCGGCTGGCAACGCTTCGAGCGTTCCATGCTCAAGCGCATGATCCTGCGCACCCTGCGAGAAGGGCACCCCTTCGTGGCGCGGCTGGAGCTTGGCACCACGCCCGGCGGCCGGGAATTCGGTCTGGAAATGCTGGCCCTGCCATTCGTCGAGGGAAAGCGCACCGTGGCACTGGTCTTCTTCCGCCCGTCCTTCGACACCGTGACGCTGGTGCCGGAACCGCTGGACAAGGCCCGCATGGTCAGCTTGCGGGCGCTCGACCTGCCCGCCACCACCGAGCCACCGCGCACGCGCCTCCTTGACCCGGCGCCCGTGGTGCCCCTGTTCGGCGCCGGTGGCCGGCCCTGATGGACATCGCCTTGCTCCGCCAAGACGGAGCGCCCGGGGAGAGTGGCGCGGCGAGCCTTCGGGCCGCCGCGCCTGCGTTTTGTCTCATACCGGCTTGCACAAAGGCTGACCGGTGCAAACCGCCCGCGCCCCCGCCCAAGCCCTTGTTTTGCAGGATTTGGGGGTTGGGCGGGGGCGCGGGCGGTTTGCACC
>JALVRJ010000422.1 GCA_027031305.1 Hyphomicrobiales bacterium
CAGTGAGATGCTCATGATGCCCATTTTCATCAGCCACACGGCGAAGTCCGGATGATCGGACGGCCCCTGGCCACAGATGCCCACATACTTGTTGGCGCGGCGGCAGGCCGTGATGGCCATTTCAAGCATCTTCAGCACTGCCGGGTCGCGCTCGTCGAACTCCTCCGCCACCAGCCCGGAATCGCGGTCAAGCCCCAGCGTGAGCTGCGTCATGTCATTCGAGCCGATGGAAAAGCCGTCGAAATGCTCGAGGAAATCGCGCGCCAGCACGGCATTGGACGGCAGCTCGCACATCATGATGACGTCCAGCCCATCCTTGCCACGCTCCAGGCCATTTTCCCGCAGAATTTCAATGACTCGTTCCGCCTCCTTCAAGGTGCGCACGAAGGGGATCATGAGCTTCACGTTGGAAAGCCCCATGTCCTCGCGCACGAAGCGCATGGCGCGGCATTCCATATCGAAGCATGGCCGGAAGAAGTCCGAGATGTAGCGGCTGGCGCCACGAAAGCCGATCATCGGGTTCTCCTCCTCCGGCTCGAACTGCCGTCCGCCCAGCAGATTGGCGTATTCGTTCGACTTGAAGTCGGACATGCGCACGATCACCGGCTTCGGCCAGAAGGCGGCGGCAATGGTGGACACGCCCTCCGCCAGCCGCTTGACGAAGAACTCCACCGGGTCGCCATAGGGCGCGATGCGTTCCTCGATGGCCCCGCGCGTCTCGTCATCCAGCGCCTCCATCTCCAGTAGCGCCTTGGGATGGATGCCGATCATCTGGTTGATGATGAACTCCAGACGCGCCAGCCCCACGCCCTCGTGCGGCAATTGCGCGAAGTCGAAGGCGCGGTCGGGGTTGCCGACGTTCATCATGATCTTCACCGGAACCGGCGGCATCTGCTCCAGCTCGTGCATCTCGTGCTCGAAGGCCAGCCTGCCCTCGTAAACGTGCCCTTCCTCGCCCTCGGCGCAGGACACGGTCACGTCGATGCCGTCCGGCACGGTGCGCGTGGCGTCGCCGCAGCCCACCACCGCCGGAATGCCCAGCTCGCGCGCGATGATGGCGGCATGACAGGTGCGCCCACCGCGGTCGGTGACGATGGCCGCGGCGCGCTTCATGATCGGCTCCCAGTCCGGATCGGTCATGTCGGTAACGAGAACATCACCGTCCTCGAACTTTTCCATCTCGTCGGGGCTGGCGAGCAACTTCGCCCGCCCCACGCCGATGCGGCTGCCCACGGCGCGCCCGGTGGCCAGCACCCTGCCCTTCTCGAGCAGACGGAATTTTTCCACCACCTTCTTGCGGCTCTGCACCGTCTCGGGCCGCGCCTGCACGATATAGAGCTGCCCGTCGATGCCGTCTTTCGCCCACTCCACGTCCATCGGCCGGCCATAGTGCTTCTCGATGGCCAGGCCCAGGCGGCCCAGCTCCATCACCTCGTCATCGGTCAGGCAGAAGCGACGCCGCTCCTCTTCCGTGGTGGGCACCACGCGCACGCGCTCCTCGCCGTCCTCGGCGAAAACCATCTTCTCTTCCTTGCTGCCCAGCGTGCGGCGCAGGATGGCCGGCCTGCCCTCCTCCAGCCCGTGCTTCCACACATAGAATTCGTCCGGCCCAACGGCGCCCTGCACCACCATCTCGCCCAGCCCATAGCTGCCGGTGATGAACACCACGTCGCGAAAGCCGCTCTCGGTGTCGATGGTGAACAACACGCCGCTGGACGCGAGATCGGAGCGCACCATGCGCTGCACGCCGGCGGACAGGGCCACGTCCATGTGCGAGAAGCCCTTGTCCACGCGGTAGGAAATGGCGCGGTCGTTGAACAGCGAGGCGAAGACCTCGTGAATGGCCTTCTTGATATTCTCAAGGCCGCGCACGTTCAGCAGCGTTTCCTGCTGCCCGGCGAAGGAGGCCTCGGGGAGGTCTTCCGCCGTGGCCGAGGAACGCACCGCCCAGCTCGCCTCGTCGGCGTCCGGCATGGCGCGCCACGCCGCCTCGATGGCCTCGTTCAGCGCCGGCGGAAACGGCGCCTCCATGATCCAGCGCCGGATGTCGGCACCGGCGGCGCGCAGGGCGGCGATGTCGTGCACGTCCAGCTCCCGCAGCCGCTGCGCAATTTTCGTGTCCAGGCCATTTTCCTTCAGGAACAGCCGATAGGCGTGGGCCGTGGTGGCGAACCCCCCGGGCACGCGCACCCCGGCTTGCGTCAAGTGGCGCAGCATCTCGCCCAGCGAGGCGTTCTTGCCGCCCACCTCGCCCACGTCGTCCATCCCCACTTCATCCAGCCGCACCACCAGCGGCGCCTCGGCCTTCGTCATGGTTCCATCCTCCCGTGGATCAAGAAATCATTCATGCTCGTCTTTTTCCGTCATTCCCGCGCAAGCGGGAATCCATCGTCAGGTCAGATGCTTGAATGGATCCGCGCTTTCGCGGAGATGACGAACGGTGCAGTGTCATGTTCCGTTGTTTCCGTTGCCGTGTCTTACTCCTTCCCGCCCCGTTACCCTGGCGAAAGCCAGGGTCTCATGGTGAAGATGGCAAGTCCTTCCTGAAGATGCTGGCTTTCGCCAGCATGACGATCTTGTCTGCCTGCCCGCCGTCACCCCCATGCTTCCCGTTGCCGTGCCCTTCTTCCTCCGTCATTCCCGCGCAAGCGGGAATCCATCGTCAGGTCAGATGCTTGAATGGATCCCCGCTTTCGCGGGGATGATGAATGGTGCATTGTTATGTTC
>JALVRJ010000423.1 GCA_027031305.1 Hyphomicrobiales bacterium
CCACCGCCCCCGCCGCCCCCAGCAGGTGGCCGATGGCCGATTTGGTGGACGACATGGTGACATCGCCCGCGCGGTTGCCCAACAGGCGCTCCACCGCCTTCAGTTCGATTTCGTCGCCCTTTGGCGTGGAGGTGCCATGCGCATTGATGTAATCGATCTCCCCGGGCTGCAAACCGGCCTTTTCCACCGCCATTTTCATGCAGCGCCAGGCGCCGTCGCCATCCTCCGCCGGAGAGGTGATGTGATAGGCGTCACCGGACATGCCATAGCCCACCAGCTCGGCGTAGATCTTTGCGCCGCGGGCCTTCGCGCGCTCGTATTCCTCCAGCACCACGATACCCGCGCCCTCGCCCATGACGAAACCGTCGCGCCCCTCGTCCCACGGGCGCGAGGCCTTCTCCGGCGTGTCGTTGTAACTGGTGGAAAGCGCCCGGCAGGCCAGGAAGCCGGCGATGCCGATGGGGCAGATGGCCTGTTCGCAGCCTCCCGCCACCATCACGTCGGCGTCGCCCCGCGCGATGATGGCCGCCGCGTCGCCAATGGCGTGCGCGCCGGTGGCACACGCCGTCACCACCGCCGAATTTGGCCCCTTCAGCCCGTGCCGGATGGAGATGATGCCGCCCGCGAGGTTGATCAGCGAGCCCGGAATGAAGAACGGCGACACGCGCCGCGGCCCCTTCTCGCGCAGCTGCAACGAGGTCCTCTCGATGCTGGCCAGCCCGCCGATGCCCGAACCCACCAGCACCCCGGCGCGTTCCTTCTCCTCTTCCGTCCGCAGCTCCAGCCCGGCGTCCCGGATGGCCTGCTCGGCGGCGGCCACGGCAAACACGATGAACTCGTCGTTGCGCCGCTGTTCCTTCGGCTCCATCCACTCATCGGGGTTGAAGGTGCCGCCCGTGCCATCACCCTTCTTCACCTCGCCGGCGATGCGACAGGCCATTTCCGAGGCGTCGAAACGGGTGATCGGCCCGATGCCGGACTTGCCCGCGAGCAGGGCTGACCAGGTGTCCTCCACGTTGCCACCCAGCGGGCTGACCATTCCCAGCCCCGTCACGACGACCCTGCGCATGGGCTTCCTCCCCGTCCTTGAGGTTCCCGTCGATCAAGTGATCGGGGATCGAAGCCGCCCTGCCGGCACAATGAATATGCGCCCGCTCGCGGGCGCATCATTTTCCGGGCACGGCTTCGCCCCGTCAACGGGTTCAGGCGTTGACGTTCTTCTCGATGTAGTTGATGGCGTCGCCCACGGTCTGGATGGTCTCGGCCGCATCGTCGGGAATCTCGATGCCGAACTCTTCCTCGAAGGCCATGACCATCTCGACGTTGTCCAGGCTGTCCGCGCCCAGGTCGTCGATGAAGCTGGCGTCTTCCTTCACCTTCTCCGCATCCACGCCCAGGTGCTCGACAACGATCTTCTTCACGCGTTCGGCGATATCGCTCATGTGTCCATTTCCCTTGTCTGTGAACCGGCCCGCCCCGGCACCGATCGCGCCGCCTTGCGAGGCCTTCCTGATGATTCCGCGTTTTCCCTAACACAATGCCGGCGCTTTGACAAAGCCCCGAATGCCGCCTTTCACGCAAGGCACGCGCCCCTTCGCGGCCGCCGTTCCGCGGCCCGTGCCGCGCGTCAGCACATGGCCATGCCGCCATTCACCGCCAGCACGTGACCGGTGATGTAGCCGGCCTCTTGCGAGGCCAGGAAGGCCACCGCCGCCGCCACGTCCTCCGGCTGGCCGAAGCGGCCGGCCGGTATGCGGCCGAACAGGGCCTCGCGCTGTTTTTCGCCCAACGCCTCGGTCATCGGCGTCTCGATGAAGCCGGGCGCCACGCAGTTCACCGTGATGTTGCGGCTTGCCACCTCCTGCGCCAGCGACTTGCTCATGCCCACCAGCCCGGCCTTGGCCGCGGCGTAGTTGGCCTGTCCGGCGTTACCCGTCTGCCCCACCACCGAGGTGATGTTGACGATGCGCCCGAAGCGCTGCTTCATCATCCCGCGCAACACCGCCTGGCTCAGCAGGAAGGCCGAGGTCAGGTTCACCTCCAGCACCTCGCGCCACTGTTCCGGCTTCATGCGCATGGCGATGTTGTCGCGCGTGATGCCGGCATTGTTGACCAGGATGTCGATGGCCCCGCCGGCCAGCTCCGCCGCCTTCGCCGGCAGCGCCTTCACCTGCTCCTCCTCGCCCAGGTTGCACGGCGCGGCGAAGGCCCGTTCGCCCAGCGCCTTCACGCGCTCCTCCAGCACCTGTTCGCGCGTGCCTGAAAGCACCACCACCGCTCCTTGCGCGTGCAGCGCCCTGGCGATGGCCGCGCCGATGCCACCCGTCGCGCCGGTGATCAGCGCCCTGTGTCCGGAAAGATCGAACATTTACATCCCCTCGTTTTTCTCAGCGCCGAAGCGCGTCGCAGCGGCCGCCCCAACCGGGCCTCGGACGCTGGCCCGTGGATCGGGTGGAGAGCGGCCATGGCCTTGTTCCGGTCCAAAGAAGCGCCTCGCCTCACACCTCCAGCTTGCGCCCGGTGAGGCGCTCCACCAGTTTCTCGACATCCGCAGGCGTTTCCACTGCCATGCCTTCCGCGCCCGGCGCGTTGCGCCGCACCAGCCCGGTCAGCACCTTGCCCGCACCCAGCTCCACGAACAGCTCCACGCCCTCGCCATGCATGAAGGCCATGGATTCGCGCCAGCGCACCCGGCCCGTGACCTGGTGCACCAGATTGGTCACGAT
>JALVRJ010000424.1 GCA_027031305.1 Hyphomicrobiales bacterium
CTGTGGGGACGGCCAACGGACGTGCCCTGGGCCATCGTCTTTCCGAAGGCGGGGGCGGAGCCGAGGCATCCGAGCCAGCTCTACGAGGCGGCGCTGGAGGGTGTGGTGCTGTTCGTCGTGCTGCACCTGCTGGTGCGGCGTGGGGCGCTGACCCGGCCGGGGCTGGTGGCGGGGGTGTTCGCGCTGGGCTATGGCCTCTCGCGCTTTTTCGTCGAGTTCTTCCGCGAACCGGACAGGCACCTGGGTTACCTGTGCTGTGGTTGGCTCACCATGGGCATGGTGCTTTCCGTGCCGCTGATGCTCATCGGGGCGTGGCTCGTCGCCCGCGCCCTGCGGCGGGAGCCGGTGGTGGAGAAGAGCAGCGAGTCGGAGGTGGCATGAGCGGCGAGGGCGTGCAAACGCCGCTGGAGCGGATGATCCGCCGGCATATCGCGCATTCGGGCGGCCTGAGCGTGGCCGACTACATGGAGCTGTGCCTGTCGCACCCCGAGCACGGCTATTACACGACGCGCCAGCCCTTCGGCGCGGCGGGAGACTTCATCACCGCGCCGGAGGCCTCGCAGATGTTCGGCGAACTGCTCGGCGCGTGGGCGGCGGCCTGCTGGCAAGGCATGGGCGGGCCGGCGAGATTGCATCTCGTCGAGCTGGGGCCGGGCAGGGGGATGCTGATGCAGGACTTGCTGCGGGCGGCGAAAAGCTGGCCGGATTTCTTCCGGGCGCTCAGGGTGCACATGGTGGAGATCTCGCCGCATCTGCGCGCGGCGCAAAAGGAGCGGCTGGAGGGCGCGGGCGTGCACGTGCGCTGGCACGAGCGCCTGCCGGGGCGAGAGGATCTGGGCGGCGAAGGGCCGGTGATGGTCATGGCCAACGAGTTTCTCGACGCCCTGCCGGTGCATCATTACGAGCGCGTGGCGGAAGGCTGGCGAGAGCGGCTAGTGGTCGTCGGCGAGGATGGGCGGCTGGCCTTCGCGCCGGTGGGAGAGGCCCCGCGCGCGGTGCCGGCGTGGGCGCGGGACCTGCCGGTGGGAAGCGTCATCGAGCTGTCGCCGGAACGGGCGGCGATGGCGCGGGACATCGCGCGGCTGGTTGCGGCGCGGGGTGGGGTGGCGCTGGTCATCGACTATGGACATGTGCGTCCCGCGGCGGGAGAAACCTTGCAGGCATTGCACCGGCATGAGCGGGTGGAGGTGTTTCATCGGCCCGGCATGAGCGACATCACGGCGCACGTGGATTTCGCCGCCCTGGGCGAAGCCTTTCGCGCGGCGGGACTGGCCGTGGTGCGGCCGCTGGAGCAGGGGGCGTTCCTGCTGTTGCTGGGCCTGGAGCAGCGTTTGCGCGCCTTGCTGGCGCGGGCCGACACGGCGCAGGCGGCGCGGCTGTTGCGTGGCGCGGAGCGCATCGCGGGGGCGGACCAGATGGGCCGCCTGTTCAAGGTGCTGTGCGCACATTCCGCCGACATGCCCACGCCGGAGCCGTTCACGCCTTGATTGCGTCATGGCCTTTGCGCAACATGGTGCACATGCGGGAATCGTCATCCCGGCGCAAGCCGGGGGGGTTCGTGTCGCGGTCTCATGTGCTAGCCGCAAAAGATTCCGGCTTTCGCCGGAATGACGAGGAAGGCCGGAATGACGAGGAAGGCCGGAATGACGAGGAAGGCCGGAATGACGAGTGGACACCGGGGGAGCGATGGCTGAATTCCTGACCCACGAGGCCCTGCGGGCACTGGCGAGCGGCGGTGTGCGGCATGGATTCTTCACCCGCATGGGCGGGGTTTCGGAAGGTATTTACGCCTCGCTGAACACCGGTCTTGGCTCGCGAGATTCAGAGGCCAGCGTGCGCGAAAACCGCCGCCGGGCGCAAGGTGCGCTGGGGGCGGCGCGGCTGGCCACGCCCTATCAGCGCCACACGGACATCTGCGCGATCATCTCGGATGTGAATGACTGGACGTTCGACGCGCCGCCGGTGGCGGATGCCATCGCCACGGACGTGGAAGGGCTGATGGTGGCGGTGAACACGGCCGATTGCGGGCCCATCTTGTTCGCCGACGCGAAGGCGCGCGTGGTGGCCGCGGCGCACGCGGGTTGGCGCGGTGCCATCGGCGGGGTGCTGGAGTCGACCATCGAGGCCATGGAGGCGCTGGGGGCGCGGCGGGAGAATATCACGGCGGTGGTGGGGCCGTGCATCTCGCAGGCCGCCTATGAAGTGGACGAGGCCTTTCGCCAGCGGTTCCTGGAGGAAGACGCGGGCAACGAACGTTTTTTCGCGCCGGCGGGACGCGCCGGGCACGTGATGTTCGACCTGCCGGGTTACGTGGCACGGCGGTTGCGCAGGGCACGAGTGGGGCGGGTGGATGACATGGCCCGCTGCACGCACGGCGAGGAGGAGCTGTTCTTTTCCTATCGGCGCACATGCCAGCTGGGTGAGCCGGACTATGGCCGGCAGCTTTCCGGCATCGTGCTGATGCCATGAGAAAGATGGGTGCGCGGCGGACATATTGGCGAGCGGGCGTGTTGATGGCGTGGACGCTGGCGGGATGCGCGGCGGACCCGTCGATGCTGGAGCCGGCGCCCACCCGGGTGGAGCCGCCACCGCGGGACGTGCTGGTGAAGCCGGGGCCGAAGGCGGAAGAGGAGCTTGACCCGGCGTTGTTCGCCGACCTGCCGCCACGGGCGCGGGCCGAGCTGGGGCTGGGGGAAGCGGGGTCCGGCGCGGACGCCACCAGCGG
>JALVRJ010000425.1 GCA_027031305.1 Hyphomicrobiales bacterium
CGTCGACGCCGGCCACGTCATCAAAGGTGACCTTGCCCTGCATCTCGGTCAGCAGCCGCGCCTTGGACTTGCCAAACCCCATGGCCTTGCCCGAATTGGCCTGCATCTGGCGCATGAAGAAGATCCAGATGCCGATGAACAGCAAAATGGGCAGCCACGAGAGCAGCAGCGATGGCAGAATGCCGCCCTCGTCTTTCGGCTTGACGCGGATTTCCACCTTTTTCTCGCGCAGCTTCTTGAGCAGCTCGGGGTCGTTGTCCGGCACGTTGGTCAGGAAGGGCCGGCCGCTCTTGGTCTGGCCTGTGATCTGGCCATCACGGATGACCACGGATTTCACCTCGCCCTTCTCCACCTGCTCGATGAACTGCGAATAGGGCACTTCCGTCGCGCGCACGCGGCGGGACGGATTCTGGAACAGGTTGAACAGCGCGAACAGCAGAAGCGCGATGACGATCCAGACTGCGAAATTGCGAAAATTGTTCACTGGCGCCTACCCTGGATATTGTTGCGTTGCATGACCGGCGCGGCCGGGCCACCGATCCGTCGGCACGATGTCCGCCAGCCTTCGGACCGCCGCGTTTGCCTTCCGCAAGGCGGCTGCTTCGTGGTTGCCTTCGATATCCCGCAAGAATGCGGCGATTTGTTGCGCATCCTCGGCCTGCCACGGCCGCCTGGCAAGCCACCTTCGCGTGAATGGCCAGACCACCACGGCGCCTTGGCGACCCCTGGCACGGGCCAAAAATAGGCCCGTGTGGAAGCCTTGCCAAGAGAGCACCAGGACAGCTTGCCATTTGTTCATGCCATTGCCGCCAGCCGGAACATTCACGGCGCAAGGATTAAGCCCTCAGCCGCGCAAGGCGCCGCCGGTGGCCTTTTCCACCGCCTTCACCACCTTGTCCATGAGCGCCTGAATCTGCTCGTCGGTGAGCGTGGCCTTGCGCGGCTGGATGACGAGTTCGATGGCGACGGACTTCTTCCCCTTGCCCAGCTGCTCTTCCGCCTTTGCACCGGCGAAGACGTCGAACACGCGCACGTCCGCGATCAGAGCCTTGTCCGCGCCCCTTGCCGCGCGCACGATGGCCGCCGCCGGCACGTCGGCGTCCACCACGAAGGCGAGGTCGCGGCGCAAGGGCATCAGATCGGAGGCGTCAAGCGGCGGCCTGGCCGTGCCCTTGCGCCGGCGCGCGGGCAGCGCGTCGAGGAAGATCTCGAAGGCGGCCACCGGCCCCTTCACGTCCATCTCCTTGAGCACGGCGGGATGGATTTCGCCGAAGAAGCCCAGCACGTTCTTCGGCCCCAGCTTCAGCGCGGCGGAGCGCCCCGGATGATACCAGTCCGGCGCGCCCTCGGCGTCCACCTGCACCGACTCCGGATTCAGCCCGGCGGCGGCGAGCACGGCCAGCGCATCGGCCTTGGCATCGAAGGCATCCACCGGACGCGGCGGCTGCGCCCAATGGCGCGGGCCGGTCAGTCCCTGGCGAATGCCAGCGGCCATCACCCGTTCACCTTCCGGCTCGTCGGAGTGATAGACGCTGCCCACCTCGAACAGGGCCACGTTGGGAAAGCCACGCGCGATGTTGCGCCCAGCGGCAGCGACGAGGTTGGGCAGCAGCGACGGGCGCATGTCGGACAATTCCGACGAGATGGGGTTGGCCAGTTCCAGCTCCTTACGCCCGCCGCCGAACAGCTCCGCGTGGCGCTTTGGCAGGAAGGAATAGGTCACCGCCTCGGCCAGCCCACGGGAGGCCAGCAGGTGGCGGGTGCGCACCTGACGCTTCTGCAAGTCCGTGAGCACCGGACGCGCCACCGCGTGCGGGCGCTCAAGCGGCGCGGAGGGCAGCTCGTCCAGCCCGACGATGCGCACGATCTCCTCCACCAGGTCGGCCTCGCCCCTGATGTCGGGCCGCCAGGTGGGGGCAACGGCGGCAATCGCCTCGCCTTCGTCGGCCAGCTCGAAGCCCAGTTTCTCGAGGATTTCCCGTTGCCGCGCCTCTGGCACCTCCAGCCCGGCCAGCGTCTTCACCCGATCCTTGCGCAGGCGGAACGTGCGCCGCTCCTTCGGCGGCACGGCAGGCGCGCCGGCCTCGACGAGATGCGAGCATTCGCCGCCGCACAGCTCCAGGATCAGCTTGCTGGCCAGCTGCGCGCCGGCGGGCAGGAAGGCCGGATCGACGCCGCGCTCGAAGCGGTAGCGGGCATCGGTCATGATGTTCAGCCGGCGGCCCGTGGTGGCGATGCGGATGGGATCGAAATACGCCACCTCCAGGAACACCTCGGTGGTGTCTTCCGTGCAGCCCGAATCTTCGCCGCCGATGATGCCGCCGATGGCTTCCGCCCGGGCCTCGTCGGCGATGACCACCGTGTCCTCATCGAGCGTGTATTCGTTGCCGTCCAGCGCCAAAATCTTCTCGCCTTCTCGCGCCCGGCGCACGTGAATGTCACCGGTTACCTTCGCCGCGTCGAACACGTGCAGCGGACGGTTGAACGAGAACATGACGTAGTTGGTGATGTCCACCAGCGCCGAGATGGGGCGCGCCCCGACGGCACGCAGCCGGTGCTGCATCCACGCCGGTGAGGAGCCGTTCCTCACGCCCCGGAAATGCCGTCCGACGAAATGCGGGCAGGCCTCCGGATATTCCAGATGCACCTTGATGGGCGAATCGTATTCGCCCGCGATGTCCGGCACCTCGATGGGCTTCAGCGCGCCCAGCCCGCGACCTGGC
>JALVRJ010000426.1 GCA_027031305.1 Hyphomicrobiales bacterium
GTATCAGTCTTTGCGCAACTTGTGCTATCAGCACTTGATGGAAGCAGGCGCCCCTGCCGCCCTTGAAACTACCGCCATGTCCGCCATCAATGCGTGCGCGCAATGGAAAGGCGTCGAAAGTGCATCACATCTCACGCCGCCGCGCCGCGTGCCAGCCAGACCAAGCCCCCAGGCCAACAGGAAGTAGCGGCAGGCTATCACCACCCCGGCATGGGCTTTGACAGACTGGTGGCGATAGGAACACGGGACGAATGGCAGCGGCCAGCCTCTACGCAAATTGTGCCCGACCACCCAGAACACATTTCCGTGTCCGTGGCCAATGGTCCATCAAGACGAAAAGCTCCGCCCGGAACCCGGGCGGAGCGTTTGTTTTGCCGCCAGGGGAGCGGGCGCCTGAACGATTGGCTCCCCTCACCGGCGAATGGCGTCACTCCTCCGATGCGGTGGGCATCAGGCCGTGTTTCTTGGCCAGCTCCTTCCAGCCCTTGGGAAGCTGGTGGGCGATGCCCTTGTGGCAGTCGATGCAGGTCATGCCCTTGTCGAAGGCTTCCTCGTGGCGCTCCGCCGCGCGTTCTTCCTGCTTGTCGAAGTCCATGTAGGTCTGATCATGGCAGTTGCGGCATTCGCGTGAGTTGGTGGACTTCATCACCTTCCACACATGCACCGCCAGTTCACCACGCTTCTTCAGGAATTTCTCGCGCGTATCAATGGTGCCCATGAAGTGATGATACAGCTCGTTGGACGCCTGGATCTTGCGGATGACCTTGTGGACCCATTCCTTGGGCACGTGGCAATCGGGACAGGTGGCGCGGACGCCTGAGCGGTTCATGTAGTGGGGAGAATTCGTATATTCCTCGTACACATTGTCCTTCATTTCATGGCAGGAGATGCAGAAGGACTCCTTGTTGGTCAGCTCCATGGCCCAGTTGAAGCCGCCCCACAAAATGACGCCCAACACCATGCCAGTCAGCAACGTGCCACTGGCCAATTTCTTCCACAGCCCCTTGCTGGAACTTTCCTCGCTCATGAATATTCCCCTCCACTCAAGATTCCCGCGCCCCGCCGTTCCCCGCCGGGAAGGCGGGGCGGCCGGGTCGCTCATTTGCCAAACACGTTTTCAACCAGCGGCTTGGCCTCCACCTGTGGCACGTGACACTGGGTGCAGAACCAGCGCCGACGCATCAGGTTCTTGTCGCTGGGATGCTCCGGATCGGTGAAGTGGGTCCTGGAGATCATGGGTGCCTTTTCCGCCTTGTAGGTATCGGGGGCATGACACCGCAGACAGGAGTTTTCATCCAGGGAAATGCGCTCCTTGTCGATCTTGTGCGGAATGAGTGGCGGCTGAGTTTTCCACGCCCGCTGATAGCCTCCGGACTTGGACATCACGCGCGCCTTCGTGGGCGGTTTGGGCGGTGCATCCAGCGGCAAGTCGCCACGCAGAGACTTGATCTCGGCCATGGCAAGCATGGTGCTGCCGAACAAAAGGGGCGCCGCCGCCCCAAAAATCATGACTTTTCTCATGGCTCCCTCCATCACGATGCCTTTTTCAACTCCCTCTTCTCTTCTTTCCCCGCAGAGTCCTCCGGTTTGGCCGAAGACGCCTTGCCAAGAGTCAAAAGATCGAACGCGAACACGTCTTTGGAACAAATGTCAATGCACCGCCCGCAACGCGTGCACAACGAAGACGTGACCCTGGCCGGCAACCCCTGCCTCATGCCCTGCTTCAGGGCGGGTGGCAGGATTTTCGGTTCCGGGCAGACCTCGAAGCATTCCATGCAGTCGTCACACTGCGACCGGTTGGGGGTGGCCACCCTGACCGTGGCCACCGATCCGATGATCGAATACAACGCGCCCATGGGGCAGACATGGCTGCACCAGCCATGTTTCGCGATCAGCAGGTCGAACAGGAAAATACCCGCCGCCACCAGGCCGCCTGCCGCACCCATGCCGTAAATCAGCTCGCGATGGATGATGGACACCGGGTTGACCAGCTCGTAGGCGAGTTGGCCGGTCACGGCGGCCACCACCAGCGCGCCAGCCAGCAACCAGTAACGGGTTTGCGGCGAGATCTTCGCCGACTGGGTGATGCCCAGCTTGCGACGCGCCCAGGCAGCGGCGTCGGTGATGATGTTCACCGGGCACACCCAGGCGCAATAGGCGCGTCCGCCAACGAGAGCGTAGAAAGCGACGACAATGGCGACGCCCACCACGGTGGTGGCGAGAAAACCGAACATGCCCGCCGCCAGCATTTGCAGGAACACGAACGGCTCCACCATGGGCACGGTTTCGAACAGCCAGGAACCGGCAAGATTGCCCTTGAGGATCCAGATGCCGCCGATGGGACCGGCAATGAACAGACCGATGATGGCGACCTGCGTTATCCGGCGCAGAATCAGCCACTTGTAAGCGCCGACGAAGCCCTTGGCCCTCAGCGCGTCCTTTCCGAGTTGTTCAATTGGCGTTACGGCCATTGGTCCCTGGCTCCGGCGCAAAAGGCGCGCCCTTCTTCATTTCGCTTCCTGCAAGCCACGATTGAGCACGTCGAGCGGATTGCTCGTGCCGGGCATTTTTTCGGAAGGTGTCGGTGAGGGCCCTTGCACCCCCTCCTTCAGCGCCTTGCCGCCTCGGGTGGACTTGCCCAGCTTGTCCACCGCCTCCTCGGCACGGTAAACACGGCCAGTTTCATAGTCGTATTTCACGCCTTCCGGCAGATTGAACTCGTGCGGCTTGTCCGGGTTTACCAGCGAGCCACCCCGTTTTGCCTTTTCCTTCCAGCCCAGACGGTAATGATGTCCCAACTCACCCTTGGCCAGACGGATGGGCAAGACCTTGATGGCCTCGCGCTCCAGGATGCAGGCCTTCTCGCAAAGGCCACAGCCGGTGCAATGATCGGAATGGACGACGGGAATGAACAGCGCGTGCCGGCCAGAGCGCTTGTTGGGCTGGAATTCCAGGGTGATGGCCTTGCCGCGCAAAGGGCATACATTGTAGCAAACCTCGCAGCGCAGCCCGAGAAACGCGATGCAGGTTTCCTGGTCGATGAGCACCGCCAGCCCCATGCGCGCCTTGGTAATGTCCTTCAGCGAATGGTCCAGCGCATTGGTGGGACAGTTCGGAATGCAAGGAATGTCCTCGCACATCTCGCACGGGCCGGTGCGCGCCACGAAATAGGGGGTGCCCGTGGCCGGGTGATCGGAGCCGAGCTCGGCTAGCTTCAAAATGTCGTAGGGACAGTCACGCACGCAGATGCCGCAGCGAATGCAGGCGGAAAGAAATTTTTCCTCGTCCAGCGCGCCGGGCGGGCGGATGTATTCCGGTGGAACTGCCTTTGCCGAACGGGCGTGAATGCCGACCCCCAACGCCAGCAGGGACACCCCGCCGACGGTGCGCGCCAGGTTGATCAGAAAGCGCCGCCTGTCCATTTTCTTGCCGTTGCCGGCCATGACCGCGCACCTCTCGCCCAAATCAGTCGGGCATGAACCGTCCTGTATCACCTGCTCATGGCAACCTGCCACCAGTCCCGTCGAGGCGCCGGGAATGTGAAAGAGACGACTGCGCCCCGACGGAACCGGGAGGAGAATGCCCATCAGGCATATGCCGGGAGAGCGGCATGGCGAACGCACTCCGCGATGCCGCCCTCTCCGCTGGTGTCAATCTACGCCTTCACGACCTTGCAGGCGCATTTCTTGTAGTCCGTCTCCTTCGACAACGGACAGGTCTGGTCCAGCGTCAGCTTGTTGACCAGGCGCCCGGCGTCGAACCACGGAATGAAAACCAGGCCCTGGGGCGGTTGGTTGCGGCCGCGCGTTTCCACGCGCGCCACGATCTCGCCGCGGCGGGTGATGATCTTCACCTTCGAGCCATTGCGGAGCCTGCGCTTGCGGGCATCCTTCTTGTTCATGTAGAGCTTGGCATAGGGCATGGCCCGGAACAGCTCCGGCACGCGACGGGTCATGGAGCCGGAATGCCAGTGCTCAAGCACACGCCCCGTTGCCAGCCACAGGTCGTATTCGTCATCGGGCGGCTCCGCCGGCGGCTCATAGGGCGCGAAGATGATGTTCGCGCGGAAGTCTGGCTTGCCGTAGAACACCACCTCACCGTCCTTGGCGTCCGGCTTGTAATGCCGCACGATGGGGTCGTAGCCGGCACGGAAGCGCCACAGCGTTTCCTTGCCGTCAATGACGGGCCAGCGCAGGCCACGCACCTTGTGGTATTCGTCGAAGGGCGCCAGCTCGTGACCCCGCTTCTTGCCCTCCCACTGGAAGCGGCGATATTCCTCGAACAGGCCTTTCTGGACGTAGAAGCCGAAATATTCGGATTCGTCGTTGGCGTATTCGTTGCCACGATCGTCGACGATCTTGCCTTCGTAGGGGAATTTGTCCACCTGGCCATTCTTGTAGAGGACCTCGAAGAGTGTCTTGCCCTTGTATTCCGGCGCGTTGTCCAGGATCTCCTTCGGCCAGACGTCATCGGTCTTGACGTATTTCGAGAACTCGATGATCTGCCACAGGTCCGAGCGCGCCTCGCCTGGCGCCTTCACCTGCTGCCGCCAGAACTGCGTGCGCCGCTCGGAGTTGCCGTAGGCACCTTCCTTTTCCGTCCACATGGCGGTGGGCAGGATGAGGTCGGCACCAATGGCCGAGACCGTCGGATACGGATCGGACACGATGATGAAGTTGTCCGGGTTGCGCCAGCCGGGCCAGGACTCGCCATTGAAGTTGGCGGCCGCCTGCAGGTTGTTGTTGCACATCACCCAGAACACGTTCATCACGCCGTCGTGCAACGCCCGGTGCATGGCAACCGCATGAATGAGCGTCTTGCCCAGTGGCTTGCCGGTGATGTCTGGCTGATCCTTGCCGTCCATCTTGCCATTGGCACGCGGAACGACGCCCGGCGGCAGGTTCCAGATTTTCTCGGCGAACTTGCAGTGCTCGTCCTTCTTGGTCACATAATCCGCCGGCAGGCGATGGGTGAAGGTGCCAACCTCGCGTGCCGTACCACAGGCCGAGGGCTGACCGGTGAGCGAGAACGGCGAATTGCCGGGCTCGGAAATCTTGCCCATGAGCAGGTGGATGTTGTAAACGAGGCCGTTCACCCACGTGCCACGGGTATGCTGGTTGAAGCCCATGGTCCAGAAGGACACGACCTTGCGGTTCGGGTCGGCGTAGACCTCGGCCAACTTTATGAGTTGCTCCTTGGGCACGCCGGAAAGCTCGGAAACGTAGTCCGCCGTATATTTGGACACGTGCTTCTTGTATTCCTCGAAGCTGATTTTCGTCAGCTTGCCCTTGGCCCGGTTCTTCGCCTTCTTTTCGCGTGGATCGTTGGCGCGCAGGCCATAGCCGATGTCCGTGGGCGTCACGTTGAAGTTCACGTGCTTCTCCACGAATTCCTTGTTGTAGGCGCCCTTCTCGATGATGTAGTTGGCGATGAAGTTGGCAATCGCCAGGTCCGTCTGGGGCTTGAAGATGATGCCGTTGTCCGCCAGGTCGAAGCAGCGGTTGCGGAAGGTGCCCAGCACGTGCACCTGGCACTTGTCATGCGTCAGGCGCCGGTTGGTGACGCGCGACCACAGGATGGGATGCATCTCCGCCATGTTGGAGCCCCACAGGACGAAAGTGTCCGTGGCCTCGATGTCGTCATAGCAGCCCGCCGGCTCGTCGATGCCGAATCCCACGGATGAAGGCGGCGACGGCGGAAGCCATGCAGTGACGCGCATTGGGCTCCAGCGAATTGGAACGGAAACCGGCCTTGATGAGTTTTTGCGCCGCATAGCCCTCCCAGATGGTCCATTGGCCGGAGCCGAACATGCCGATGCCCTTCGGCCCCTTCTTCCTGCGGGCCTCGATGAATTTCTCGGCCATGATCTTGAAGGCGTCGTCCCAGCTGATCTCCTGGAACTGGCCATTCTTGTCGAACTTGCCATCCTTCATGCGCAGCAGGGGCTTCTTCAGGCGGTCGGCGCCATACATGATCTTGGTCAGGAAATAGCCCTTGATGCAGTTCAGCCCCTTGTTCACCGGCGCGTCCGGGTCGCCCTGGGTGGCCACCACCCGGCCATCCTTCACCCCGACCAGCACGGAACAGCCCGTCCCGCAGAAACGGCAGGCCGCCTTGTCCCAGCGAATGCCGGCGTCGTCCGCCGCCTTCGCCGTAATCGAGGCCGGCAGGGTCACGCCCGCCATGGCCGCCGCCGCCACGGCCGCTTGCGCCTTGATGAAATCGCGGCGATTGACCTCCATCGTCATGGCCCTCTTCTCCCTCAAAGCTGGTTTCGAAAAACGGTCGCCTTGCCTTCCTGGCGAAGGCACGCGCTCTATCCTTCGCAGCCGCACCCCTCCCCGGCCGCGCAAGATTCCTCCTCGATGGACGTGCCATCCGCCCGAGCATTGCCAATCACGTCGTCCGGCTCGAAATACTCGTAGACCAGGGAAACGTTGATGACGCCGTCGATATCGTTGAGCGCCATGATGGTATCGCTCATCACCTGACGGTCATGGGTATCGATGACGACGATAACGCGACCCGATTCAGCCGCGGCCACCTCGCAATGCGCCCGGGTTTCGATTTCGGCGCGCACGGCGTCGGTCTTCTCCGGGCGGGAAAACACGACCACCGAACAAATGCTCATTTCGCTGTCGCTCCCTCGTCAAGCCTCGCTCCCCGTTCCATCAAAACCCTAGACCGCGCCGGCGACTGCACGCCTTGATTGAAGTCAATAAACTTTGGGAGCGCGTTCCGCAGGGCGGGATATATGCGCTTGACCGAATGGAGGGGCGGAATGGAACATGGTCGGGGTCAGGCTTCGCGCAGGGTTCGCCTGATGCGCGTCATGGCCGCACGCAACCGGTTCCATCCATCGTCGGCATGGGCATGGCCAGAGGCAGGGCGGGCGTGAACGCGACTGCCGCGCGGGGGCCGATGATTCGGCTTCGGCCGGGCGTTTTCCGCGTTTTGTGGCGAAGACGCATTCGCAACCACGGCAGAAGGAACGTGGCCGGATTCTTCCGGCGCGTGAACCGCCTTTTCGGTTTTCTGTCGAGGCATGGCGAGAGCGCGCCTCTCGGCACGCCAGGATTCGGGCTCCTGGCAGGCGCCACGCCAGATGCCCTCGCGCTCGTTGCGCGCCTTGCGTTCCTCGTCGCGATAAGCGGCAGCGCCGTAGGCCACGGCCCAGCCCTGGCGGACCATCACGGCCGAGACATCGCGGCCTTCCGCCAGGCATGTGGCGAGGAGGCGGCCATACCTGTCGACGCCCCGCACCCGCACTTCCAGCTCGCGTCCGCGCAACAGATCGTAAAGGCGCCAGCGCGCCTTTTTGCCACAGGGCCATTCCTCGCCGTTTTCATCCAGGCAGGTCTGGTCGTATTCCGGCGCGTCCATTCCATGCAGACGCACCCTGAGGCCGGCCACCATGAAGCCGTCGCCGTCGGTGACGGTGAGATAGCGCGAGACATCCTCGGCGCGGATGATGAGGTGGAAGGGTTCCGGCGAGGAGACGCTGTGGCGTCGCCTGTTTTCCTCGCGCAGCTGGCGCACGAGCTTGCGAACGTGGCGCGTCCACTGGGCCAGCAGGCGCTTCCCGGGCTTCCACTCGTCCCGGGAGCTTCCTCCTCCATTCCTCGCTTGCCGCGCGCCAGGCGCCATTGCGCGTTCTCCCGCCTTGCCGAACGGCGCAACCATAGCCGGACAAGGCTTAAGAACGGCTTTCCGATTGACGCGGTGTCACTCCCACTCGATGGTGCCGGGGGGCTTGGAGGTGATGTCGTAGACCACGCGGTTGATGCCGCGCACCTCGTTGATGATGCGGGTGGAGACGGTGGCGAGGAAGTCCGGGTCGAAGTGGAACCAGTCCGCCGTCATGCCGTCCACCGACGTCACCGCGCGCAGGGCGCAGACGTATTCATAGGTGCGGGCATCGCCCATCACGCCGACGCTCTGCACGGGCAGCAACACGGCGAATGCCTGCCAGATGGCGTCATACAGCCCGGCCTTGCGAATCTCGTCGAGGTAGATGGCATCCGCCTTGCGCAATATCTCCAGCTTCTCGCGCGTGACGCCGCCCGGCAGGCGGATGGCCAGCCCCGGCCCGGGAAACGGATGACGCCCGACGAATTCCTCCGGCAGGCCCAGCTCGCGGCCCAGCGCGCGCACCTCGTCCTTGAACAGCTCGCGCAGCGGCTCCACCAGCTTCAGGTTCATGCGCTCGGGCAGGCCGCCGACGTTGTGGTGGCTCTTGATGGTGACGCTCGGCCCGCCGGTGAAGGAAACGCTCTCGATGACGTCCGGATAAAGCGTGCCCTGGGC
>JALVRJ010000427.1 GCA_027031305.1 Hyphomicrobiales bacterium
ATACCAAAATGCGCAAAAGCCACCCACCGCCCCGCGCCCCCGCCCAAGTCCTTGTTTTTCATGATTTGGACTTGGGCGGGGGCGCGGGGCGGTTTGCACCGGTCAGCCTTTGCGCAGCCTGGCATTATACCCCCTTCAAGGCACGCGCCCAATCCCCCATATTCGGCGACGGAAGACATCGGGCATTTCAACGCGATGCCTTGACCGGAACGGAAAAAAGGCCAACACACGAGCCATGACCCACAACGCCGACACACCGCCCATTGGCTCGCTGGCGGAGCTCGACGAACGCGCACGCGGGATCTTCCGCCGCCTCGTCGACATCTATCTGGAAACCGGCGCACCGGTGGGCTCGCGCACCCTGTCCCGAAAGGGTGCCTTCAACCTCTCCCCGGCCTCCATCCGCAATGTCATGGCCGACCTGGAAGAGCTCGGCCTGTTGCATTCGCCTCACACCTCCGCCGGCCGCGTGCCGACGGAACGCGGGTTGCGCTTCTTCGTCGATGCCGTCATGGAGCACGCCGTGCTCGACCCGCAGGACAAGGCGCACATCGACGCCACGCTGGATCAGGTGGACAGCGGCGCGCCGGAGGAGGTGATGCTGGAACGGATCTCCACCGCCCTGTCGGGGCTGGCTCACTGCGCCGGGCTGGTGGTCACCCCCACCCACAACCCACGCCTGCGCCAGATAGAGTTCGTGCGCCTGGAGCCGCGAAAGGCGCTGGCCATCCTGGTGGGGCAGGACGGCACGGTGGAAAACCGCGTCTTCGCCGTGCCGGCGGACCTGCCCACCGCCACCTTGCAGCGCGCCGCGGCCTTTCTGAACGACCGCCTTTCCGGCCTGTCCATGCGCGAAATGGGCGAGCGGGTGCGTCGCGAGCTGCGGGCGCTGCGCCGTGAGATAGACGCGCTGGCGGCGGAGGCGGTGGCACAGGGTCTGGCCACGTGGTCCGGCAGTGGCGACGACAAGCGGCTCATCGTGCGCGGGCGCGGCAACCTCATCGCCGATGGCGCCTTGCTGTCCGACCTGGAGCGCCTGCAGAAGCTGTTCGCCGACCTCGAGGAAAAGCGTTCGCTGGTGGAGCTCCTCTCCATGCTGGAGGAAGGCGAAGGCGTGCGCATCTTCATCGGCCGGGAAAACCCGCTCTTTTCCATGTCCGGCTCGTCGCTCATCGTCGCCCCCTATGGCAACGCCGAGCACGAGGTAGTGGGCGTGCTGGGCGTCATCGGCCCCACCCGGCTGCCCTATGCCCGCATCATCCCGGTGGTGGACTATGCCGCGCGCGCGGTTTCGCGCCTGCTCTCTTGATTTTCGCGACCCGAGCACAGATATGCTCTGGCGAAGCACTGGCACGATCGCATCCGCGATGCATTCATGAACAAGGGATGGGCGAATCATGAGCGACAAGAACAAGGGGCAGGACAAGGCGCGCGAACGGCAACAGGCCGCCCAGGAGGAGGCCGCCACCGCGGAAACCTTCACGGAAGCCCCGCGGGAGGAAATGACGCTGGAGGAAGAGCTCGAGAAGCTGCGCGCCGAGGTCGCCGAGCTGAAGGACAAGTATCTGCGCGCGCTTTCCGAGCAGGAAAACATCCGCCGCCGCCTGACGCGGGAAAAAGACGAGGCGGTGAAGTTCGCCTCGTCGAATTTCGCGCGCGACATGCTGAACGTCTGCGACAATCTCTCCCGCGCCATCGAGGCGGTGCCGGAAGAGCGCAAGGAAGAGCACGAGTTGCTGGCCAGCCTGCTGGAAGGCGTGGAGATGACGCTCAAGGAAATGCTCAACATTTTCGAGCGTCACAACATCAGGCGCATTCCGGCCCATGGCGAACGCTTCGACCCGAACGTGCACGAGGCCATGTTCGAGGTGGAGGCCGGGCCGGAGGACGCCGGCAAGGTGGTGCAGGTCATCCAGGAAGGCTACACCCACCACGACCGCGTGCTGCGCCCCGCCCGCGTCGGCGTGGCCAGGAACAGTGGCGAGGCAGATGACGGTGGGGGACGGGGCGAGGGCTGAGCGCCCGGCGCGTCGCGCCCCGAGCCGAACGCAAGAGCGCAAGCAAGAAAGGCGCGCCCCGAGAACCCCGGGCCGCGCCTTTTGCCTTCATGCGTTCATGACGTTCATGAAGGGCGCCCCGCCACATGCCGGGGCGCTCGAAATGGACAACGAGGCGGAGAGCGGAATTTCTCCCCGTGGCCGGAACATCGAGATGGTGGTTGTGAACGCCCTTTCGGGCGGGAGTTTACAGGGGATGGCGAAAAGATTATCTATGGGGTCGGAGCCGGTCGGGCTTCTCCACACGGGCGGGCGTAGCTCAGTTGGTAGAGCACGAGCTTCCCAAGCTCGGTGTCGCGGGTTCGATTCCCGTCGCCCGCTCCATTCCCTTCCATTTCCACGGCGCTCATGTCATCCAGGATTTCCGGGCCATGGCCGGGGATGATGAAGAGATAATGCCAACCTGCATAAAGAACCACGCAGAAGCCCCGCGCCCCCACCCAAGCCCCAAATTATGAAACGGGCTGTCCCAGATAACGAATTTGCTGTTTCACAACTCATTGAATGTCAAGCACGGGGCCCTACGGGCCGCCGCGAAGCGGTTTCATGTTTGACATTCAATGAGTTGTGAAAAGAATGGCGAAGAAGCGCCAATGGCGATTTTTCGCCATTGGCGCTTCTCTTGGCCCTTAAAAATCATGCTATCTCACTGCAAACGCAT
>JALVRJ010000428.1 GCA_027031305.1 Hyphomicrobiales bacterium
GTTTTACCGGTCAGCCTTTGCGCAACCTGGTATTACCGGCATGGTATGGAAATTTTTGCATCTGTTCCATTGAAACGCCGGCATGGCGTAACCATTCCACAGGGTGAGCGTGGGAAACGGGCGGGGCTTTTCCTTCCTCATGCCGCATCGGGGGGTTTTCATCCCTTCTTTCCTCCGCCACATTCCACCAACAAGGCATGGATCAAACAACTAGGGAGTTCGACGAAATGATCATCACCAAGGCGCACGCCATGGCCCTGGCGCGCATGTTGGCCGACGACGAGGCCGGCAAGGCCTTCACCTCCATCGAGGAGGTGGACCACGATACCTACCTGGAGCTGGAGGCGCAGGGGCTGGCCCGGGCGGACGGACCGGTGAAGCGCATTCCGACGACGCTGGGGCTGGCGCTGGCGCAGGTGTTGCGCGACCTGATTCGCGCCGGCAAGATCGAACCGGCGGACAAGTGGCCGGACGGCTGGCGCTACATCGGCTCGGAGGTCATCACCCTACTGCGCGCGGCGCGGCGAGCCGGGCGCGTGGGGCCGCTAGGCGAGCAGATGCTGATGGAACGCGGCCTGGCGGAGCATTACCGCGACCCGAAGAAGAAGACCGAATCGGTGGTACTGAGCGAGGCCGGTCGCCGCGTGCTGGACATATACGACGCGCTGGACCCGGAAATCGCCATTTCGGCGGAGCTGGCCAACCACATTCGCAAGACCATGGAGGGGCCGGCGGAGTCGGCACGCCTTTCCACCGGATCGCACGAGGAGCACATGCTGGAGGCGATGCGGCTGATCTGCTACAGCGCGCCGAATTCCGACATCTATGCCTTCACGCCGCTGGGACGGGCGGTGAAGAAGACGCTGGAGCTGGGCGGCTTCGCAACGGAAGGCTACGCATTGAGCGAGGAAATCCTGAAGCTGCTCTCGGAGTGCGCGGACGGCGTGGAGCTGGAGACGGAGGCCTACGTGCAGCTGGAGATGCTGGGCTACATCCGCGACATCGACGAGCTGTTGCCGGCCGGTGAATGGGCGCTGGAAGCGTGGCGGCTGTGGCGTCTGCACGAGGAAGGCGAGGTGTGGACCTTCGCCATCGAGCACGAGGAAGCCGACGTGCTGAAGGCGATTGCCGCCATCGAGCAGAAAATGAAGGACAACCCGGAATACCGACCGACCTTCGAGAACATCCGCCGCGAGATGATCGACCGCAAGGTGGCGCAATACAAGGCGCTGCTGGAGCGTTACGGCCGGCGGCTGAAGGAAATGCCGGAGAAGTTCCGCCAGATCGCCGAAAAATTCACCGAGGCGAAGGACCTGGCCAAGTGGTATGATGAAAATTTCGAGCTGCGCGAGGCGCTGCTGGCGCTGGAGTCGGTGCGGCTGGTGCATTCCGGCGAGGACGAGGCGGGTCACACCGTCTACGAAGTGACCGAACTGGGCCGCAAGGTGTGCGCCGACCAGGAGCGCAATCACCGCGACGTCACCGGCACGGCGGTGAAGACCGTCACCATTTCCGCCAGCACCTACGACGCGCCGGCCCGGCAGTGGTGGGACGAGGCACGCGCGCAGCAGATCGTCGGCTCCATGGAGGCCACCGAATCGGGCCGCATGTATGCGGCGCTGGCCAACAGCGTGGAACGTCTGCCGCTGTTGACGCGCCACGAAATGCAGGTGTTCCACCGCATCCCAGACAAGGGCATGACGGTGGACGAGGTCTATGAGGCGCTGAAGGACAAATTGCCGGAAGAGCGCATCAAGTGGGCGCTGGAGAAGCTGGAGATGCGCCACCTCATCGATATCCTGCCGGATGGCAACGTGGTGGAGACGGAAGCGGGCGAGATCATGGACCGGGCGCTGGCGGGCGTGCCGGAGGGCTTCGGCAACCCGGTGAACCCGGTCGTCTACCGCCTGCTGAAGGCGCTGCGCGAGGTGGGATCGCTGTATGTGAAGGAAAAGAAGGTGCGCATCCTGCCGCGCAACATCGCCGAGGCCATGAAGCGTTCCGGCCTGTCGAAGGAGGCCTTCGAGAACGCGCTGGAGCAAGCGCGCGCGGCCGGTCTGGTGGGCCGCAACAGCATCAACGAGGGTGGCCTGCTGCTGTTGGAGGCGGTGGAGAAAATGTCGCCGAAGGGCGAGCGCGCCTATGCGGCGTGAGGCCATCGGTCGGCAAAGCCAACGTGACAGACATGAAGGCCCGCCCCCTTGGGGCGGGCCTTTTTCATTGGCATTGAACGCCGGGGCGACGAACGGCGCCACCGGCAACTGGGGCAGACCGGGGAGTATCAGCCGGGCGGAATGTTGGCGCGTTCCAGCGCGTCAAGGTATTCATGCAGGTGGTTCAGGCTATCGAAACGAAACCAGCCCTGCTCCAGCGCCGCCTCGATGCTGCCATCGGCGCGCACGCGCACGGCGCGTCCCCGCACCCGTTTTTCCTCCACCACGGGCGCGGGGGCTTCGTCCAGCGGAGCGACGGCGGCCCGCACGTCCGATGCAGAGGCCTTCCGCAGGGTCAGGCGCGCCAGGCGCGCTTCGCGCAGCAGGAGACCGAGGACGAGCACAATGACGCCACCGAGAAGCGTCGTGAGGCCGGTGGCGATGTTCACGCCCAGGGCCAGGAGATGCGGCATGGTGAGCGCGGCCCACAGCAGGGCGGCGCCGAGAAGGACGAAGCCAAGGCCGATGGCGAAGACAGCGGCGAACATGGGGTGACC
>JALVRJ010000429.1 GCA_027031305.1 Hyphomicrobiales bacterium
TAATAGTTGACGCCGGCGAAGTTCAGGCCCAGCTCGACATCGCGCTGCATGGTCCAGGTGGTGTTGCGCGCCAGCAGGTCCACCTCGCCCGAACGCAAGGCGGTGAAGCGCTCCTTGGCCGAAAGCGGGGTGAACTTCACCTTGTTGGGATCGCCGAAGACGGCGGCGGCAACGGCGCGGCAGAAGTCCACGTCAAGGCCCTTCCAGTTGCCCTTGTCATCGGGCGCGGAGAAGCCGGGCAGGCCCTGCGACACGCCACACTGGATGAACCCCTTCTTCTTGACGTCGTCGAGCGTGCCCGCCTGCGCGGCCGAGGCCGCCACGGTGGCGCCCATGAGCGCGCCAATGGCCAGAGTGAACAGTTTCTTCATCGGACTATCCTTCCCTTCTTCCGTTGCTGTTTGGCATTCGCACGCCCGCTCGCGCCAGCCTCGCGCCGACGCCAGAAGGCGGCATGTGCACGTGGAGAGCGCCCGGACACGGGCCTGACGTTTCCCTCTTGACCCGCTCGCAAGCTGCCATACGTCCATACCGCAGCGCATTGCTGAAAACCGGCGACAGAACACCACCGGCAAGGGGCCGGAGAACGACCCGGAACGGATGTGTGGCAGACCTCCCCCAGCAGACGCTCTCCCAAGAACAAAGGGCGTTATGAAATAGTTGTTGCCCTTCATTTCCATATCGGAAAACAATTCGGCGCACCCGTCAAGACTTTTTGCGGGCCCTCGCGCAACATTTTTCCGGTCGGTCCGCGGCGCGGGCCGGCCATCGTGACACGGAAGAACCCATCACCTCATCTCGGAGGATCCAATGCATCGGCGAAACGAACACATCGGCCCGTCGGCCCAGACCCGCCTGCTGCACAGCGCGAGCGGCTTCGCCCCGGAAAGGGACGAGACCGGCCCGGTGAACCCGGGCGTGGTGCGGGCCAGCACCCTGCTGGCCCGCGACGTGGAAAGCTTCGAACGCCTCGCGCCCTATGCCACCAAGGGCACGGCCACGACGAAGGCACTGGAAGAGGCGTTGCTTTCCATCTCCGACGGCGCCGGCACATGCCACCTGCACCCCTCGGGGCTGGCGGCCATCGCCACGGTGTTGCTGGCGCTGACGAAGGCGGGCGATCACGTGTTGCTCTCCGACGCGCTGTATTACCCCACCCGGCGGCTGATGAAGCAGTTGCTGTCGCGGCATGGCGTGACGGCCAGCTTCTTCGATCCGCGTGCGGAGACGGAAGCGATCATCACGCAGATGCGGGAAAACACCTCCGTGCTGTTTCTAGAATCGCCCGGGTCGGACAGCATGGAGGTGCTGGATATCCCGGCGCTGGCGCAGGCGGCACGCGAGCGCGGAATCGTGCCGCTGATCGACGATACGTGGTCGGCGGGGTGGCTGTTCGATCCGTTCAGGGCGGGTTGCCTGGTGTCGGTGCAGGCCCTGACGAAATACCAGTGCGGGCACGCGGACGTGCTGATGGGGGCGGTGCTGTGCGCCAGGGATGCCGGGGACGCGCTGGCGGCGGCGGTGGCGGAGCGCATCGCGACCACGCACCAGACGCTGGGACAATGCGCCAGCGGCGATGACGCCTGGCTGGTGCTCAGGGGGTTGCGCACCATGCCGCTGCGTCTGCAACGGCACGGCGAGAGCGCGTTGAAGATTGCCCATTGGCTGCAAGGACGCCCGGAGATGGCGGCGGTGCTGCACCCCGCACTTCCCGGCGCCGTCGGGCACGAATTCTTCGCGCGCGACTTTTCCGGCGCCTCGGGGCTGTTCTCCTTCGTGCTGAAGCCCGAACATGATGATGACGCGGTATCGGCCATGCTGGACGGCTTGGAACTGTTCGGGCTGGGGGCTTCCTGGGGCAGCTACGAGAGCTTGATCATGCGCAAGAACATGCGGCAAATCCGCTCCCATCCATGGCCATACGAGGGGTGGCTCATTCGTCTTTCCATCGGGCTGGAGGAGCCGGAAGACCTTATTGCCGACCTCGAGGCCGGTTTTGAGCGGCTGTCATGTGATTGACGACAAGCTAGCAAGCCGTTCCGGCTCACACCCGGGCTTGACCCGGGTGTCCAATGGGGCAACACAGGGGAAGACCGCGAACATTTGATTGCCGGGTCAAGCCCGGCAATGAGCCGAATGGGGAGGCTAGGCATGGATATGAAACGAACGTGGCGGACATTGCTGATGGCGGGCGCGTTGGCGCTGCCGCCCGTCTCGGTGGTGGCGGCGGATTTTCCGGAGCCGGATTTCATCTTCAAGGTGCGCACGGTTTTCCGCCTGCTGTCGCCGGATGCCTACATTCGCGTCTATGGCATCGACGACCCGAAGGTTCAGGGCGTGGCCTGTCATTTCGCGGTGCCGGAAATCGGCGGCTGGAAGGGCTGGGCCGGACTTGCGGAGGAGCGCTCGGAGGTATCGCTGGCCTGCCGGCAGATCGGTCCCATCCGCCTGAAGGCCCGATTCGAGCAGGGCGAGACGTTCTACGAGCAGAAGCGCTCGTTCCTGTTCAAGAAGCTGCACCTGGTGCGGGCCTGCGACAAGAAGCGCAACGTGCTCGTCTACCTCACCTATTCCGACAAGCTCATCGAGGGCAGCCCGAAGAACTCCATTTCCACCGTTCCCATCATGCCATGGGGAGACGCGCCGGCGCCAAGGTGCGCCGACTTCGTGGAAGAATAGGAAGATCGCGCAAAAAATTGACCG
>JALVRJ010000430.1 GCA_027031305.1 Hyphomicrobiales bacterium
GGTGAAACGCTCCGACATGAACGACTTCGATCTTGTCCTGGCCATGGACGCGGAAAATCTCTCCGACCTTGCCGCGCTGGCCACGCCGGAACAGATGCGACGCATCCGCCTGTTCCTCGACTTCGCGCAAGAGGCCAACGAGCGTGAGGTGCCTGACCCCTACTACGGCGGCGAGGAAGGTTTCGAACACGTGCTGGACCTGTTGCAAGACGCCGCCCGCGGCCTGTGTGATCACGTGGAGGCGGAGCTGCGCCGCGCCGGCAAGCTAGCGGCGGAATGACCCGGCGCACGCCGAGGAAAATAATGACGGAGCAGTCATGAGCCTGTTCGGCCTGGGCAGGAAAAAGGGTTGCGGCGGGGGAAATGGGAATGAACAAAGCGCCCGCCCTGCACGCCGGCGCACACTGGCACGCGCCAAGGCCGATGGCGCCCGAGACGAACTGGCCGCCACGCTGAATTGCGAGGGCCGCGCCGTGCCCGTGCTGGTGCGACACAGCGCGCGTGCCCGGCGCATCACCTTGCGCCTGCCGCCGGGCGAGTTCCGCGCCATCGTCAGCGTGCCTCGTGGCGCCACGCTGGCCGAAGGGCTGGCCTTCGCCGAAAGCCGCGAGCGCTGGATCGCCGAGCAGCTCCGCCAACGCGGCGCGCCCCGCCCCTTCCGCCACGGGCAGGTCGTCCCCTTCCGTGGCGAGGATCATCTCATCGTTCACGTGCCCGGCCGTGGCGCCGTCTGGCGCGAGGAGGTGGCTGGCGTGAAACACCTTTGTGTGGCCGGTGCCGAGGAACATCTCTCCCGCCGCCTCACCGACTGGATGAAGCAACAGGCCCGCGCCGCCCTGCTCGCCTCCTGCCGCCATTACGCGCGCGCCATGAACGTGCGCTTCACCCGCCTTACCGTGCGCGACCAGAAAAGCCGCTGGGGATCGTGCTCCTCGCGCGGCGCGCTGAACTTTTCATGGCGCGTCATCCTGGCGCCGGATTTCGTGTCGGATTACCTGGCCGCGCACGAGGTGGCGCACCTGGCCGAAATGAACCACTCACCCCACTTCTGGCGGCTGGTGGCGGCGCATTGCCCCCACTGGAAACGGGCGGAGGACTGGCTGAAGCGACACGGAAGCGCCTTGCACCTCGTCGGGGCCGATCCCTGGCGAACAGGGCCGCAGGCATGAGGAAAACGGACCGCGTGAATGGCATGGCGCGCATCGCGTGGTTCTGCTGCGCGCTGCTGGCGGCAACCGGGGAAACGCTCATGGACACGCGACTGGCAACGGCGGGCAGCTTGCGCCTCTTGCGCTTTTCCGACCTGCCCGGCTGGCAACAGGCCGACCATCGCGCCGCGCTGGCCGCCTTCCGCCGCTCCTGCCGCGCCATGCTGCGGCCCGATTACCATTGGCGCCGGGCCCGCTTCGGTGGTCGGCCACAAGACTGGCGCGCGGTATGCGAAGCCGCGCTGAAATTGCCCGAAAACACCTCGCGCAAGGCCGCCCGCGCCTTTTTCGAAGGACATTTCCTGCCCGTCACCCCCATTGCCGGCCGCAGGCCCACGGGGCTGTTCACCGGTTATTACGAACCGGAAGTGCAAGGCAGCCGAAGGCGTCATGGCCCCTACCAGACGCCCCTGCACGCCCGGCCGGACGATCTCGTGCGCCTGAAACCGCGTGATGCCGCACGCCTCGGCCTTTCCTTCGGCCGTTACGTGCGCGGCAGGGCGCGGCCCTACTTCACCCGCGAACAGATAGAGCGCGGCGCGTTGAATGGGCGCGGGCTGGAGATTGTCTGGCTGAAAAGCCCCGTGGACCGCTTCTTCATGCAGGTGCAAGGCTCCGGCCGCGTGCGCCTGGAAGACGGTGGCGTTCTGCGGCTTGCCTTCGCCGGCAAGACCGGCCATCCCTTCACCGCCATCGGCAAGGTGCTCATCGAACGCGGCGAGATCCCGCGCGAGCAGATCTCCATGCAGACCATCCGCGCCTGGCTGAGGGAACACCCCGAACAGGCCCGCGATCTGATGTGGCGCAACAGGTCCTATGTCTTCTTCCGCCCCGTTGACCTGCCCGACCCGAATCTCGGCGCATACGGCGCGCAGGGCGTGCAGCTCACCCCCATGACCTCACTGGCGGTGGATTACCGCTTCTGGCCCTATGGCGCGCCGGTGTGGCTGCAAACGCGCATCCCGAGAAAGGATGGCGGCGAGACCCCCATGCGCCGCCTGATGGTGGCCCAGGACACCGGCACGGCCATCCGCGGGCTGGTCCGCGGTGATGTCTTCTTCGGCTTTGGTGACACCGCCGGCGCGCTGGCGGGCCGCATGAAGGCGCCGGGTTTCATGGCCGTGCTGTTGCCAAGGCCCCTCGCCCGACGCATGGTGGGCCGCAAGACACGAAGGAACCCCGGCCAATGATCCTCCGAAGCATGACCCGCATCGTCCCGAAACAACCAGAAAGGCTCCTTGCATGAAATCCGGCTCTCTCAATCGCCTCGCCTCGCTGAAATGGCAGGACTTCGTCTATCTCCTGCTCTCCGTCGCACTGGTGGTGGGCGGCTATCTCTGGCTGCGTGCCGCTTACAATGTCGCCGAACAATGGCCCTTCACACAAGAAGTGCTGCTGGTCATCCTCGGCATCGTCGCCACCGTGCTCATAACCGCCTTGCTGCTCAACAAACAGACGGAGGTGGAGCTGGAAAAGGAATGGTCGCTGAAGTTCACTGACATGAAAATGGGCATCTACACCTCGCTGCTCGACCTCATCGAGCAGGTGCTGGCGGCCCGGCGCATAACCGAGAAGCAACACCTGCGCCTGCAATTCATCACCCACAAGCTGTCCCTGGTGGCCGCCCCCTACGTGCTGGAGGAATACCAGCGCTTTCTCGACGTATTCGAGCGCGCCTCGGCCGACGCCACCTATTCGCCTGCGGAGGTACGCGCCGTGCATGAGGCCCTGGCCCGCCTCACGGCGGAAATCCGCAAGGACCTGGTGGGCGAAAGCGACATCCAGACTGGCTACGAGGAAGAAGAGGTGGAAGCGCAGATCCTGGCCAACACCCGCCGCCAGATGCAGAACGAGCTGGCATCGGGGGAATAGGCCCATGCTGCAAGTGCGCGACCTCGCCCGCCCGCCCATGCTCAAGCCCGCCAGTTTCACCCTGCCAGAAGGGACATGCGGCGTCATCATGGGCGCGTCCGGCTCCGGCAAGAGCCTGCTGGCCCGCGCCATCGTCGATCTTGATCCCAACGAGGGCACGGTGCGCTGGCGCGACCACGTGCGCGAGGCCACGCCCGCCCCGCACTGGCGCCGGCTCATTGCCTACGTGCCGGCGGAAACCGGCTGGTGGGCGGCGGACGTCGCCACGCATTTCCCCGCCGACGCCCCGGCCCGCGCGCACATGGAGGACTGGATAACCACCCTGGGGCTGAAGCCGGACATCCTCGCGCGCCAGGTTTCGCACCTCTCCACCGGCGAGCGCCAGCGGCTGGCTCTTGTGCGCGCGCTCATCATGGCGCCGGAAATGCTCATCCTGGACGAGCCCACCGGCGCGCTGGACGCCGCCAGCCGCGACAGGGTGGAAACCCTCATGCGCGAGCTGCTGAATGAAGGCCGCACATTGTTGCTCATCACCCACGACGCCGCGCAGGCGCGCCGCCTTGGCCAACACTTCTGGCGCTTGGAAGCCGGACGCCTCACTCCCGCCTCGCCACCAGAACCAGAGCCGGCAAACCACGCGGAGCCCCCGGCATGACCACCACGGGACACGACATCTCTCGTCATGCCGGCGAAAGCCGGCATCTCATGCGGCCAACTCATGAACATACCGTGCGAAACCCCGGCTTCCGCCGGGGTCACGGCGAGTTCTCGACTTCGGGAACCTCCGGGAACCAACGGTCATGACCACCATCGGATACATCACGCTGGAATACTGGGAGGTCGCGGCCTCGGCCTTGTTCTTCGTGCTGGCCTCGGGGCTGGCGCTGCTGTTCGAGGTGGGGCTGGCCCGCTCCATGGCCTGGGTGGCCGTGCGCATGGTGACGCAGCTCCTGCTGGTGGGGCTGGTGCTCAAGTTCA
The DNA here is from genome assembly GCA_027031305.1 of Hyphomicrobiales bacterium. Lineage (GTDB taxonomy): Bacteria > Pseudomonadota > Alphaproteobacteria > Rhizobiales > Aestuariivirgaceae > Thermopetrobacter. The sequence goes on from JALVRJ010000430.1 coordinate 4,059, forward strand.
TTTTCCAGGCCACCAGCGGCCTCGTAACGCTCGCCGCCGCGTCCGTCATGGCGCTCATGGCCATGCGCGAGATCATGCGCCGCCAGCGGCGCCCCCTGAAGGGCCCGTGGCGCTGGCTGCCCGGTTCGGTTTCGCTGCTCACCATCGGCGGCCTGGCGCTCTTGTTCGCCCTGCTGGTGGTGCTGCGCCCCGAACCGTGGTATTCGCCGCGCCTGCTGCTGCCCATCTTCGGCATGATCCTGGGCAACTCCATGAACGGCATCACGCTGGGGCTGAACGCCATCACCAATGCCATCGTGCGCGAGCGCAACGCGGTGGAGGCGCGCCTGTTGCTGGGCTTCTCGCGCTGGCGCGCCATCCGCCCCTTCGCCGCGGAAGCATTGCGCACCGCGCTCACCCCCATCATGAACGCCATGGCCGCCACTGGTATCATTTCCCTGCCCGGCATGATGACCGGCCAGATCCTTGCCGGCGTGCCGCCGGTGGAGGCGGTGAAATATCAGCTGATGATCATGTTCCTCATCGCCGGCGTTGTGGGCCTGTCATCCCTGCTGGCCATGATACTGACCATCGACCGCCTCACCGACGAGCGCCACCGCCTCCGCCCCGACAGATTGCACACCAGCTAACGCGACATTGCGCCCCCAACATTCACAAGCCACATCAGCCGCAATCAAGGTGCGCCCGCACCCATTCGGCGAGCTCCTTTTCATCCACTTCGCCGGCGGCCAGGCGCATGAACACGAGCACGCATTCAGCATCATTAGCCAGCAGGGCGCAGCCGTTCAGGAACAGGAACAGCTCCATCGCCAACAGGCCGGTGCGCTTGTTGCCATCATGGAAGGGATGATTGCGCACGATGCCCCAGCCATAGGCGGCGGCGAGATCGGCGACGTCCGCGTCCTCATAGGCCTCCTTGTTGCGCGGGCGCGCCAACACCGCCTCCAGCGCGCCCTTGTCCCGCAGCCCGGACAGGCCACCGTGCTCGGCCAGGTGCTCTTCGTGCATCGCCAGCACCACGGCCGGGTGCGGCCAGCGCCATTTCGCCCCGCCACCCACGGAAGCGCCGCCTATTTCGCCAGCGCGCGCAGGGCGTTGCGGCGCTTCTTCATCAGGCGGCGCGCTTCCTTCATCTGGCGCTCGAATTCGGGGTCATAGGGCGTCAGCCGCCAGCCGTCCGGCGTTTCCGTCAGATACACCGTATCGCCGCGCTCCAGCTTCAGCCGCTGAAGCACCTCCTTCGGCAGCACCACGGCGGTGGAATTGCCCACCCGTGTCAATTTCAGCTTGATCATGCACCCGCTCCGTAATTACTTACGTAATACTATCACGAAGCAAGCATGGGTTGCAAACTGCTATGTTACGCCATGCACCGCTTAACCTCATCATTCCGGCGAAAGCCGGAATCTCGGGCAACGGCTTCATTAGTTTGCGGAACGAGACCCCGGCTTTCGCCGGGGTGACGAGCAAGAACGGCCGTCATGACAGAGAAAGGAGTGTAGTCCGCCAAGCCGCTTCTCACGCTCCCAGACCGGGTGGGGGAACAGGCCTTGAAGGTCTTCCCGCCCAGCCCTCGATCATGCGCGCCAGCATCTGCGGCGTCACCATGCTCTGGGCCCAGCCGAAGCCGTGGATGTGCTCGTAGGGCTTGTCCGGCTCACCCAGGTGCGAGACGACGGAGAGCGCATCCGCGAAATCCTCATCCGCCGTGTAGCCCGATAGCGTGATGATGACCGGCACGCCGGCGCGCAGGGCGGAGAGCAGGCCATTGCGCGAATCCTCGATGGCCACCGCCTCGTTGTGCGCCACCCCCAGCTTTTCAAGCGCCAGCTCGTAGAGATCGGGCGCCGGTTTCTTGGCCGTCACCTCCTCGCCGCAGGCCATGGCGTCGAACACTTCCGCAGCCGGCCTGCCCAGCGTCGCCCGGATCAGCACATCCACGTTCGGCGTGGAGGTGGTAGTGGCAATTCCCACCTTCAGCCCTGCCTCCTTTGCCTCCCTGATGAGCCGTTCAACGCCGGGCCGCAACGGCACCGCGCCATCGGCGATCATGCGCATGTAGCGCTCGGACTTCGCCTTGTGAATCTCCGGGATGCGCGCCAATGCTTCCTCACCCTTTGGCGGCTTGTATTCCTCGATGAAATGGCGGATGCGCTCCTTGCCGCCGGTGACGCGCAGTAGTTCCTTGTAGAGCGCCCGATCCCACTCCCACGGCAGCCCCTGCGCGGCGAACTCCTCGTTGAAGGCGATGCGATGCGCTTCCTCCGTCTCCGCCAGCGTGCCGTCCACGTCGAAAATGATGGCTTTCAGGGTCATGTTGCGTTTCCGTTGTTTCGTTCGTGTCGGGTGGATAGCAGGTTTCACGCATCCCCGCCATTGCGCGAGTGGCCTTTTCCGCCAGGTTGAGCCAGGGACGCCGCAGCTTGATAAAAAATCCGAAGTGGTGTGAGATAAAGGCATGACGAAGGATTATCGCAAACATATCACCATCGACCCGGAAATCATGATGGGCAAGCCGGTGATCGCCGGCACCCGCATTCCGGTGGAAGTGCTTCTGCGCGATCTCGGTGCGGGCATGACACCAGAAGAGCTTCTGCGCGCCTATCCGCAACTTACCATGGACGACATCCGCGCGGCGCAGGCCTGGGCCGCTGACTATCTGGCGGATGAGGATATTATCCCTGTGAAGGAAGGAATATGACCCCTTCTACATGTTCTCACTTCTTTTATTATTCCTATTAAAATATAAAAATACTAATTATAAAAAAGAGGGATTAAAATGGAAAAAATTTTGGCAGATGAATGCGTGCATTTGCCCATTGTGAAGGCCCTGAGAGCTGCCGGTCATGATGTTTTGCTGGTGAAGGACATTTGCCCCGGCTGCAAGGATGATGAGGTGTTGCATATTGCTGGTGAACAAGACCGCATTCTGCTCACGCGAGACAAGGACTTCGGCGAACTGATCATCCGCTTACAGAAGAAGGTGCCCGGGATCATACGATACAATCTTCTTGGCATGCCCTTTGACCGGCAAGCGCAATATATCGTCAGTGCGCTGAAGAATGCGCCCAAACCCTTGGCAGGCCACATCACTACCGTGGAACCCGGACGTGTTCGACAACGGCCAATACGCTGAAAAGCTCACGCCACCTGCTTGAGCAATTCGGGCAGCTCGCTGAAATGGCCGAAGGTGCCCACGGCGTCGAATTCCTCCACCGGCTTCTTGCGATAGCCTTGTGTGTAGAGCAGAAGCGGATAGCCCGCAGCGTGCGCCGCTTCCTCGTCGGTTTCCGAGTCGCCCACGTAGAACACCGGCCCAGCATCCTCGCCCAGCCGCCGCGCGCATTCGTGGAGAGGCTCCGGGTGGGGCTTGCGCACGCTGAGTGTCTCGCCGCCCACCAGCGCGTCGAACAGCTCCGCCATGCCCAGCCCTTTAAGCGCCATCCAGGCGAGGTCTTCCGACTTGTTGGTGCACACGGCCAGTTTCGCGCCCGCGCGGTGCAGCTCGTCAAGCGCCTCGCGCACGCCCGGAAACACGATGGTGCGGCTGGCCGGCTTCTCGCCGTAGAAGCGCTTGAAGGTCTGCAATGCCCGCTCGAACTCTTCCTCGGACGGGTTCTCCACCCCCGCCCAACGCAAACTGCGCTGAAGCTGCTTCGGCAGCCCCTGCCCGATGAAGGTGGCGAAGGTCTCCACCGGAATCGGCCCGGCGCCATACAGCTCTTTCAGCATCCGGTTGGCCGCATGGCACAGATCGGGGGCGGAATCGATGAGCGTGCCGTCGAGGTCGAATATCAACCGCATGAATTTTTTCACTCTTTCTGGCAGTTAACTCGTCACCCCGGCGAAAGCCGGGGGCTCGTGCAGCAGGTGCATGAGTCCGTTGCACGAGATTCCGGCTTTCGCCGGAATGACGAGGAAACATGACGAAACCTGAATTCCAGACACAATGAACGGGCCGGAGAGGACAAGCTCCGGCCCGCCATTCATTCCGCATAACGGAACATCATTCCGCCGCCATCTTGGCGATGGCCTCTTCGGCCTCTTTCCGGATGGCGGCGATGTTGGCGCGATAGGCCTCCTCGTTGCCGCCCTTGAACACGGCCGAACCCGCCACCAGCGCCCGCGCTCCGGCCT
>JALVRJ010000431.1 GCA_027031305.1 Hyphomicrobiales bacterium
GTCTCCGCCAGCTCGCGCTTGAGCTGATCGCGCAACTGCTCCAGGTCGATCTTGGCCAGCAGCTCGCGAATGGCCTCCGCGCCGATGCCGGCGGTGAAGGTGTCAAACCCCAGCGTCTCCTGGTAGTGCAGGTACTCCTCTTCCGTCAGCAGCTGGCCCTGCTGCAAGTCGGTGATGCCCGGGTCGGTGACGATGTAGTTCTCGAAATACAGGACACGCTCGATGTCCTTCAGTGTCATGTCCAGGATCAGGCCGATGCGGCTGGGCAGCGACTTGAGGAACCAGATGTGCGCCACCGGCGCGGCCAGCTCGATGTGCCCCATGCGCTCGCGGCGCACCCGCGACAACGTCACCTCCACGCCGCACTTCTCGCAGATGACGCCCTTGAACTTCATCCGCTTGTACTTGCCGCACAGGCACTCGTAGTCCTTCACCGGACCGAAGATGCGGGCGCAGAACAGCCCGTCGCGCTCCGGCTTGAAGGTGCGGTAGTTGATGGTTTCCGGCTTCTTCACTTCGCCGGAAGACCACGAGCGGATCTTTTCCGGCGAGGCCAGCGCGATGCGGATGGCATCGAACGACTGGGCCTGGGAATCGGAGCCGAAGAAGTTTGTCACGTCCTGATGCATGACCGGAATACTCCTGGATGCCTGCTATCGAATTCCATTCCCGCCCGGCGGGCGCCTCATGGCGTCCCCAGGCCGTCTCGTGGCGCCCTTGCGGCGCCGGCGGGCGCGGGTTGCGGCATTTCCGCGTCCCGCGCCCGCGCCGCTTGTCTCAGCTTTCCTTCTGCTGCTCCAGGCGCTTGCGCTCCAGCTGTTCCAGATCCTCTTCCGAAACCAGCTCCACGTCCAGCGCCAGCGCCCGCATTTCCTTCACCAGCACGTTGAAGCTTTCCGGAATGCCGGCCTCGAAGGTATCGTCGCCACGCACGATGGCCTCGTAGACCTTGGTGCGGCCGGCCACGTCGTCCGACTTCACGGTCAGCATTTCCTGCAAGGTGTAGGCGGCGCCATAGGCCTCCAGCGCCCACACCTCCATTTCGCCGAAGCGCTGACCGCCGAACTGCGCCTTGCCGCCCAGCGGCTGCTGCGTGACCAGCGAATACGGGCCAATGGAGCGGGCGTGGATCTTGTCGTCCACCAGGTGGTGCAGTTTCAGCATGTAGATGCGCCCCACCGTCACCGGCCGGTCGAAGGGCTGGCCGGTGCGCCCGTCATACAGCGTAACCTGCCCGTGCGGCTCGTGGCCGGCCAGCTTCAACATGCGGTCGATGGCCGGCTCCTTGGCGCCGTCGAACACCGGCGAGGCGAACGGAATGCCCTCGCGCAGCTCCTTGCCCATCTCGATCAGTTCATCGTCGGACAACGCCTTGATCTTCTCCTGCTCTTCCGGCTTGTCGTAGATCTCCAGCAGCTTCTCGCGCAGGTCCTGCACCACCTGCTGGCGCGCCTCGGCCAAGTATTCGTCCACCATGGCGCCGATCTGCTTGCCCAGGTTGTCCGAGGCCCAGCCAAGGTGCGTTTCCATGATCTGCCCCACGTTCATGCGCGAGGGCACGCCCAGGGGATTGAGCACGATGTCCACCGGCGTGCCGTCCTCCAGGAACGGCATGTCCTCCACCGGCAGGATGCGCGACACCACGCCCTTGTTGCCGTGCCGGCCGGCCATCTTGTCGCCGGGCTGGATCTTGCGCTTGATGGCGATGAACACCTTGACCATCTTCATCACGCCGGGAGGAAGTTCGTCGCCGCGCTGGAGCTTCTCCACCTTGTTGAGGAAACGCTCCTCCAGCGCCTTCTTCGAGCTCTCGTATTGCTCGCGCAGGGCCTCCAGCTGCGACATCGCCTCCTCGTCCTTCAGCGCGATGTCCCACCACTTCATGCGCGGAATGGCGTCCAGCACCTCTTCCGTGATTTCGCCCTTCAGCTTGTATCCCTTCGGACCGGCCACCGCCTCCTTGCCGATAAGGAACTGCTTCAGGCGCTCGTAGGTGTTGCGGTTGAGGATGTCGAGTTCATCCTGGCGGTCCTTGTCCAGGCGCTCGATCTCCTCGCGCTCGATGGCCAGCGCGCGTTCGTCCTTCTCCACGCCGTAGCGATTGAACACGCGCACTTCCACCACCGTGCCCTGCACGCCCGGCGGCACCCGCAAGGACATGTCGCGCACGTCGGACGCCTTCTCGCCGAAGATGGCGCGCAACAGCTTCTCTTCCGGCGTCATCGGGCTTTCGCCCTTCGGCGTCACCTTGCCGACCAGGATGTCGCCCGGCTTGACCTCGGCGCCGATGTAGACGATGCCCGCCTCGTCGAGGTTCTTCAGCGCCTCCTCGCCGACGTTGGGAATGTCGCGGGTGATCTCCTCCGGCCCCAGCTTGGTGTCCCGCGCCATCACCTCGAACTCCTCGATGTGAATGGAGGTGTAGACGTCCTCCTTCACGATGCGCTCCGACAGCAGGATGGAGTCCTCGAAGTTGTAGCCGTTCCACGGCATGAAGGCCACGAGCACGTTCTGTCCCAGCGCCAGCTCGCCGCGGTCGGTGGAGGGCCCGTCGGCGATGATGTCCCCGGCCTTCACGTATTCGCCCTTGCGCACCAGCGGTTTCTGATTGATGCAGGTGTTCTGGTTGGAACGCTGAAACTTCGCCAGATTGTAGATGTCCACGCCCGGCTTCGTCGGGTCGGTTTCCTCCGTCGCCCGAATGACGATGCGCCGCGCGTCCACCTGGTCGACGATGCCCGAGCGCCGCGCTGTGATGGCCGCGCCCGAATCACGCGCCACCCGCGCCTCCATGCCGGTGCCCACCAGCGGCGCGGAGGTGCGCAGCAGCGGCACCGCCTGGCGCTGCATGTTCGAGCCCATCAGCGCCCGGTTGGCGTCGTCGTTCTCCAGGAACGGAATGATCGAGGCCGCCACCGAGACGATCTGCTTCGGGCTGACGTCGCAGTAGGTCAGCTTTTCCGGCGGCACCATCATCACGTCGCCCTTGTGCCGCGCCGGGGTCAGGTCCTCCAGGATCTTGCCATTCTCGTCGACCTCGATGTTGGCCTGGCCGATGTAATGATCGTTCTCCTCCATGGCCGTCAGATAATGCACCTCGTCGGTCACGTGGCCATCCTTGACCACCCGGTAGGGCGTCTCGATGAAGCCATACTTGTTCACCCGTGCGTAGGTGGCCAGCGAGTTGATCAGGCCGATGTTCGGCCCTTCCGGCGTCTCGATGGGGCAGATGCGGCCATAGTGGGTGGGGTGCACGTCACGCACCTCGAAGCCGGCGCGCTCGCGCGTCAAGCCGCCCGGGCCCAGCGCCGACAGGCGCCGCTTGTGGGTGACTTCCGACAGCGGATTGGTCTGGTCCATGAACTGCGACAGCTGCGAGGAGCCGAAGAACTCGCGCACCGCCGCCGCCACCGGCTTCACATTCACCAGGTCATGCGGCATCACCGTGTCCAGATCCACCGACCCCATGCGTTCCTTCACCGCGCGCTCCATGCGCACCAGGCCGATGCGGAACTGGTTTTCCAGCAGCTCGCCCACCGAGCGCACGCGGCGGTTGGACAGGTTGTCGATGTCGTCCACTTCGCCCTTGCCGTCGCGCAGGTCGTGCAGGGTCTTCACCACCGCCACAATGTCTTCCTTGCGCAGCGTGCGCACCGTGTCCGGCACGTCGGTGAAGCCCAGGCGCATGTTCATTTTCACCCGCCCCACCGGCGAAAGATCATAGCGCTCCGGATCGAAGAACAGGCCGTGGAACAGCGCTTCCGCCGCCTCCTTCGTGGCCGGCTCGCCGGGACGCAGCACGCGGTAGATCTCCACCAGCGCCTGCTCGTAATTCTCCGCCTTGTCGCTTTTAAGCGTGTTGCGCAGCCACGGACCGGTGCGCACCGGATCGATGTCCAGCACGTGGATTTCCTTGTAGCCGGCCTCGCGCAACCGATCGAGTACTTCCTGCGTGATCTCGTCGCCCGCCTCGGCATAGATCTCGCCGGTTTCCGTGTTCACCAGCTCGTCGGCCAGATACTGGCCATGGAGGTCTTCATCCGTCAGCAGGATTTCCTTCAGCCCTTCTTCCGCCAGCTTCTTCGCCCGCCGCGGGGTGATCTTCTGTCCGGCCTTCACCACCACCTCGCCGGTGTCGGCGTCGACCAGGTCGTGCGCGGGCTTCAGTCCCTTGAAGCGCTCCGGGTCGAAGGGCGTGCGCCAGCCCCGCTTCTTCTCGTCCCACTTGTAGGTAATGGTATCGTAGACCGAGTGCAGGATTTCCTCGGCATCCATGCCCAGGGCATAGAGCAGCGTCGTCACCGGCAGCTTGCGGCGGCGGTCGATGCGCACGTGCATGATGTCCTTGGCGTCGAACTCGAAGTCCAGCCACGAGCCGCGGTAGGGGATGATGCGCGCCGCGAACAGCAACTTGCCGGAAGCGTGGGTCTTGCCCTTGTCATGGTCGAAGAAGACGCCCGGCGAGCGGTGCATCTGCGAGACGATGACGCGCTCGGTGCCGTTGATGATGAAGGTGCCCTTCTCCGTCATCAACGGAATGTCACCCATGTAGACATCCTGCTCCTTGATGTCCTTGACGGTCTTGGTCTCCGTCTCCGGGTCGACGTCGAACACGATCAGCCGCAGCGTGACCTTCAGCGGCGCGGCATAGGTCATGTCGCGCTGCTGACACTCGTCGACGTCGTATTTCGGCGGCTCGAACTCGTAGCCGACGAAATCGAGCTGCGCGCGCCCCGAGAAATCCTCGATCGGGAAAACGGACTTGAACACCGCCGGCAGACCCGTGTCCTCCTGCCGGGCGTGCTTGTCCATCTGCAGGAACTGGTCGTAGGACTGCCGCTGAACGTGAATGAGATCGGGCATGTCGGCCACTTCCTTGATGCGGCCGAAATTCTTGCGAATGCGCTGTATTCTCGTCATCGCTGCTCTTTCTTTGTTCTGCTTCCGCCACCAGTGCTGAGGACGGCTTCCTGTTGCCCTGCAAGGCCTTCACGCCAACCACCGCCGGCATGAACCCGTTGTTCGCAAGCGCCAGCCCGTCGAAACCGCGAGCCGCGCGCCAAGCCTCGCGCCTGAGAATATTTTCCTCTCATACGCAAGGCGAAAAGGTGAAACACGCTTCCCCACTTCCCCTCCGGCCACGCCGGGGGAAGTCGGAAAGAGCGTTTCACCGCCTGCATACATATGTTTTCCGAAGCAATGCCAACAGCTTGTGGAATTGCCCGCGCCAGCCTCGTCCTTGCCTCTTCCAACCACCGGCCCCATGCGCGCCTCACCATATGGGGCAGGATACACAATCCATGGTGGAAATTTAAGTCCGTTGCCGGCGCGGCGCTGGCTCCCCCGCGCCGGCAACGGAACATCGTGAAAGACTACTTGAGCTCGACGGTCGCGCCGGCTTCCTCGAGCTTCTTCTTGATCTCCTCGGCCTCTTCCTTGGAGACGGCTTCCTTCACCACGCCGCCCTTCTCCACCAGCTCCTTGGCCTCCTTCAGGCCCAGGCCGGTGATGGCGCGCACTTCCTTGATCACGTTGATCTTCTTGTCACCGTGGTTCACCAGCACCACGTCGAACTCGGTCTTCTCTTCCTCCGCGCCCTCGGCGCCACCGGCGGCACCAGGCATGGCGGCCACGGCCACCGGCGCGGCGGCGGAGACACCCCACTTGTCTTCCAGCATCTTGGCCAGCTCCGCGGCCTCCAGAACGGTCAGGGAAGACAGCTCTTCAACGATTTTTTCCAGATCAGCCATTGTCTTGCTTCCTTGTCAGGTCGGTTTGAACGGTTGTTTTCAGCTCGCGGCCCGCCCCGAAATGCGGGGCACGCCATGTCGTGTCATTCGGCTCAGGCGGCCTCTTGCTCGCCCCGGGCCGCCAGCACGCGTGCCAGCTGCCCCGCCGGGGCCTGGATGACGCTGGCCAGCTTCTGCGCCGGCGCCTGCACGACGCCGATGAGCCTGGCCCGCAGCTCGTCCAGGGAGGGCAGTTCCGCCAGCGCCTGCACGCCGGCCGTGTCCAGCAACGATTCGTCCAGCATCCCACCCAGGATCACGAACTTTTCCTTGTGATCCTTGGCGAACCCCGCGGCGACCTTCGGAGCCGCGATGGCGTCCTCCGAAAAGATCATCACCGTCGGGCCGCTGAACAAATCCGCCAGGCCTTCCCTGGGCGTATCCGCAAGAGCAATCTTGGCGAGGCGGTTCTTGACCACCTTCACCATGCCGCCCGCCTCGTACATCCGGTTGCGCAGATCGGTGATCTCCGCCACCGTGAGGCCGAGGTTGTGCGCGACCACGATGGAGGAGGCCTGCGAGAACACCTCCTCCTTCAGCCACTTCACGACCTCGCGTTTACGGGCTCTGTCCACTGTTTCACTCCTTGCAGACATGGCATTGCCCAGGCGGGTTTCCTCCCGCCATCGAATGCCGGTTGCCCAACTTGCCGCGATGACCCGGCAGACCCCGTTGGGCCCGCCCCACCGCGACGCTCCGGCAAGGCCTGTCCGCTCGCTTCACGCCGCCCCCACAGCCTCGTGGCTGACAGGGAACGCCGCCGGTTCAAACCGACCGCTCCGTGGCCGCCCGCGCGGCCATGGTATCGAGCGATCCGTTCTTCCCGTCTATTGCGGGCCGGCCCTGAAGCATCGGCTTCCCGGCCATTTGAGTCCGCCGCCGGCTCCCCGGCCGCGGACACCCGCAGTCTCGGACAGGACTTGACGCGACACCTCAAGAGACGAAAGCATCCTCATGAAATGTCGCCACATCCGGCCCGCCCCACTGAAGGCAGGCCGGAAACTCTTGCTTCCCTAGGCCGAGCCGGTGATGGAACCAAGATCCACCTTCACGCCCGGCCCCATGGTGGAGGACAGCGCCACGCGCTTCACGTAGGCACCCTTCGCGCCCTCCGGCTTGGCCTTGATGACCGCGTCCACGAACGCCTTCACGTTCTGCGCGATCTTGTCTTCCTCGAAGCTCGCCTTGCCAATTCCGGCGTGCACGATGCCCGCCTTTTCCACGCGGAACTGCACCGCACCAGCCTTGGCGCGCTTCACCGCCTCGCCGACGTTCGGCGTCACCGTGCCCACCTTCGGGTTCGGCATCAACCCGCGCGGCCCCAGGATCTTGCCCAGGCGCCCCACCAGCGGCATCATGTCCGGCGTGGCGATCGCCGTGTCGAAGTTGATCTCGCCCTTCTGGATCTGCTCCACGAGATCTTCCGCGCCAACGATGTCCGCGCCCGCCTTCTTCGCCTCCTCGGCCTTGTCGCCCTTGGCGAACACCGCCACGCGCACCGTCTTTCCGGTGCCGGCGGGCAGCTCGGCCACACCACGCACCATCTGGTCGGCATGGCGCGGGTCGACACCCAGGTTCATGGCGATCTCGATGGTCTCGTCGAACTTGGCGTTGGCCCGCTCCTTGATGAGCTTGATCGCCTCGTCAAGGGCATAGACCTTGTTGCGGTCCAGCCCCTCCACGTTCTTCCGGTAACGTTTTCCGTGCTTCGGCATGGCGCTCACTCCACCACCTCGAGGCCCATGGAGCGGGCCGAACCCTCGATGATCTTCATCGCCGCGTCCATGTCGCGGGCGTTCAGATCCTTCATCTTCAGCTCCGCGATCTCGCGGATCTGGTCCTTCGTCACCTGGCCGACGACGTTGATGCCGGGCTCTTGCGAACCCTTCTGGATCTTCGCCGCCTTCTTCAACAGATAGGACGCCGGCGGCGTCTTGATCTCGAAGGTGAAGGACTTGTCCTGGTAGATGGTGATGATGGTGGGCACCGGCGCGCCGGGCTCCATGTCCTGCGTCTTGGCGTTGAACGCCTTGCAGAACTCCATGATGTTGATGCCACGCTGGCCCAGCGCCGGCCCCACGGGCGGCGAGGGATTCGCCTGCCCCGCCGGCACCTGCAAGCGCAGATAGCCTTCGATTTTTTTCGCCATCGTTCCTTACCTCTTCCATCCATCGGCGCCGAAACATCCGCCCCGGCCCCGGTTTTTCTTTCCAGAGGCCGCCGCGGTCTGGCCCGGCACCGGCTGGCGATTCCGGCCCACGCCTCCCGCGACGCGCTGACACCGGCTCAGGCGGTGACCTTCTCCACCTGGCCGAATTCCAGGTCCACCGGCGTTTCGCGCCCGAAAATGGACACCGAAACCTTCAGCCGCTGGTGCGTCTCGTCCACTTCCTCCACCA
>JALVRJ010000432.1 GCA_027031305.1 Hyphomicrobiales bacterium
GGGTGGCGGTGTCGGGAGGGGTGGCACCCTGCCCTTTCGCCTCGCGCCACAGGTCGCGGATGATGCCAATGGCGGTGAAGGCGAGATAGGCGGCGCCGATGATCTTGAGCGCCAGGAACAGGCGCGGCGAGGCCACCAGCACGGCACCGACACCCAGTGCCGAAAGCGCAAAATAAAGCAGGTTGACGGCGATGATGCCCAGCGCGGCGGCGGCGCCGGACGCGAACCCCCGCCGCAGCGCCAGCGAGATCACCAGGAATACCGCCGGACCGGGGCTGATGCTGAAGAAGAACTCGGCCAGTGCATACCATAGAAGTTGCGAAGTCATTCGGCCCTTCCCGTCATCCCGTGGCGCTTGGGCGAAGCGCCCTGCCATCTCCGTCGTGGTGGGTCATTGATGATGGCACATGGGAAAGGACGATGTCATCTCGCCGAATATTCTTCCTCCCCATGGCCCGAAGCCCCTGAGCCCTTCAGGTGATTTCCGGCGCGTAAATCGCTTCCATCGTTTCATGCGTGATATTTTCGTCGTGCAAATCACGTTCGCTGGCATAAGTGTAGACGATCACCGTGCGGCGGCTGTAGTCCGTCAATGGCGAGACGCGGTGCAAGGTCTTGTGCGTCTGCATCAGGTAACAGCTGCCGGCCGGCATGTACATGCTGTGGATCTTGCGGTTGATCAGAAGCTCTCTCAGCTGTCCTTCCGGGTCTTCCTTGTTCCAGCTGACGTGGGGGATGTATTCCACCCGGCCGCCGGCGAATGGATCGGGGGCTTCCGCGATCCATATGAGAGCGTAGGTGTAATCGTCGAAATGCCAGCCGTGGGTGTCGCCTATGGCCTCCTGCGAATTGACGATGAATTCCTCCGGCTCGTAAGGGACCTTGTGGAGGCGTTCTCCCGCCACCTCGGAGAGAAATTCGCGGATGGCCTCGTTGTGGAAGAACCATGGGATCAGCTTGCCGTGCGTGGCGATGACGTCGCGGGCCACGCTGCGGTAGGCGCGCGGAGTGTTGCCGGTGGAGGGCAGAACCACTTCCCGCCGGCGAGAATGGTGCCGCAGCAGATGCACGGCCTCCTCGCTCAGGGCATCGGCCAATTCCTTCGGGAGCAAATCGTCGATGCGCACCAGGCCTTCCCTGGCGAAAGCCTCGGCAAATTCCTCACGGGCGTGAGACGGATAGTTCGCCAGATGTCGCTGGACGATTTCATCGGGATGTTGGGAAACATTCTCGCGCATTTCCGACATGGCTTCCTCTTTGGCGCAACATTGAGCATTGGGCCCTGATGTTTCCGGATCAGCGTAATGAGAGCGTGGCGCCAAATCTTGTATGGAATTTTCATGACCACTTGGAACAACGGCGCGCATCAGCCCCGCGCGAGGCGGGCGAAGCGGGCGGGCGTGATGCCATAGGCGCGGCGGAAATGGCGGTTGAGGTGCGCCTGGTCAAAAAAACCGGTGGAACACGCCACCTCCACCGGGCGCATTCCACGCTCCAGCAGAGAGCGAGCGACGCGCAGCCTTTGCACACGTTGCCAGGCCAGGGGGGGAACGCCGGTGCATCGGTCAAAGAGGCGGACGACGGAAACGCGGCTCATTCCCACTTCCGCCGCCAGCTCCGCCAGAGTCACACGCTCGCCCAGCTTGTCTAGCAGCAATTCTTGCAGGCGACGCACGCGCCAGTCATTGGCACCGGGCGCCTCTTCCACCCGCCGGTCGAGATGGCTGCACGCCAGGTCCACGACCGCCGCAAGCGCCATTTCCTCCAGGAGTTCCGTTTCGCCGTCCGTGTCCAGCTTGCAGGCGAGGTTGCGAAACCTTTCGTGTTGGCGGGGGTCGAATATTAGAGGCGTGGCAAACGCGGGCTCGTCAGGCGCCAGCTGCTCGCAAGCGAAAAAATCCGGATCGAGATAAAGGCTGAGGATGCAGCGCGTACCCTCGCCAGCCTGGATCTGGCCGGGATTGTAAAGCGTGATGTTGCCTTGTGGAGCTTGCAGGGGACAACCATCCAGCACGGCGCGTTCGTTGCCGGCGAGGTTGCAGCTGATGACGTATTCATCGTGCGTGTGCGGGTCGTAGCGGATGTTGTCCGCGCGCTGCATCGCCAGCCTGAGGCCTTCTCCCTGAAACCAGCGCAAGCCTTTCTCCCGCATTGTCCAATTGTTTCAAGAATGCGCAACGTTTGAAACCAGAGAAGAAAGATGCACCGCGGGGGCCGGCCTTTTCAAGTTTTCCCTGCGCATGACGCGCCTGACGCACGTGGAATTCCGAGAAATGAAAAGGGGACGAAGGCCCGGCCTTCGTCCCGCGTGAATGCATTGCATCTTGATATATATCGCACCCCTGAATGTGAAGCCTGGGGCAATGATCTCAAACGCCGGCGGTCTTGGCGACTTCGGCGGCGAAGTCCTCTTCCTTCTTCTCCACGCCCTCGCCGAGCTGCATACGCTTGAAACCGGCGAGCCTGACCGGGGCGCCGACTTCCGCCTCGGCGTCCTTGAGCACCTGCTCGATGCTGCGCTCGTTGTCCATGACGAAAATCTGCGAGAGCAGCACGGACTCCTTGAAGAACTTCTTCATGCGGCCTTCGACCATCTTCTCGATGATGTTTTCCGGTTTGCCGCTTTCGCGCGCCTGCTCCAGGGC
>JALVRJ010000433.1 GCA_027031305.1 Hyphomicrobiales bacterium
CGTTTGGACTGTGGCCGTTCAGCGACGCCCTGCACGCACTCACCGCCGGCGCCATCGTGGTCATGACCCTGGCCGTCATGTCGCGCGCCAGCCTCGGCCATTCCGGCCGCCCGCTGAATGCGAACGCCCTGACCACGATCATCTACCTGCTGGCCATCGCCGGGGCCCTGGTGCGCGTTCTGGCCGCATACCTGCCCACCATGATGGCCTGGCACCTTTCCGGCACTCTCACCGCTGGCGCGTTACTGCTGTTCGCGTTCGGCTACGCGCCGGTATTCTTCCATCCCCGCCCCCGCTGAGGGAAATGGCCGCCGCGCGCCAGGCATTTGGACTTTGTTGACCCTCGCACCACCTGCCGCTTGGCGTGAAACGCGTTCCGCGATAAGGGAACGCGGGGGCTGAAGCCGTCCGAACGGGAGAAGTGGGAGATTCGCCATGCCTGCACGCCAACCCATCGCCCTGGTGCTGGCCACCACCACCGTCCTTGCCCTGGGCGCCGTTTCCGCCGCGCGGCACCCGGCCGCCGCACAGGGCATAGACCTGTCGGAGCTCAACAACATCGTCAATCAGGCCACCAACGAGCTGGCGGTGCAGATCAACCTTTCCGGCCGCCAGCGCATGTTGACCCAGAAAATGAGCAAGGAGGCCGTCCTGCTGGCGCTTGGCGTGGAACCGGCGAAAACGCGGCTCAAGATGCTCAAGACCGCGCTCCTGTTCGACCGTACCTTGAAGGGCCTGATGCATGGCGACAAGGAGCAGAACCTGCCGCCCACGAAGCAGAAGGATATCCTGGAGCAGCTGGCGAAGGTGCAGGGCCTGTGGAAGGAATTCCTGCCGCTCATCATTCGCCTGGGCAAGGCCAAGACGGTCGAGCGCGACATCATCGAGCAGATCGCACAAAAGAACCTGCCGCTGCTGGCCGAGATGAACAAGGCGGTGAAGATGTACGAACAGGCCTCCGGCGCCGATACCGCGGAACTGGCGGTGGTCATCAACCTTTCCGGACGCCAGCGGATGCTCACCCAGCGCATGGCGAAGGAATACCTGCTCGCCGCCTACGGCATCGAGCCGGAAAAGAATCGCGCGCGGATGCAGAAGACCATGGAACTGTTCGACCGCACCCTGAAGGGCCTGCTGGACGGCGATGAAAAACAGGGGCTGCCAGGCACCAAGGATCCCGCCATTCGCGCCCAGTTGAAGAAGGTGATGGACCTGTGGGCGCAATACCGCCCCATGCTGCAAACGCCACCGGACAAGGCCGACCTGAAAGCGCTGGAGGACATGAGCCTGAAGATCCTCGCCGAAATGAACCGCGCGGTGAAGATGTACGAGGAAAGCTGGTAATGCCCGCTTGCACAAGGGCTGGCCGATGCAGCCCTCCAAGCCGTCTGTTTCACGTCTGATGGGCGCGGAGCGATGGATGCTTCTTCGAGCACCCTGAGCAAGGGCGACACGGCGTGCGCGAACGCGGCCGGACACCATTATCCCCGGACGCCCACCTGGCGCCTCATTCGCACGCCGGCGCAGGCAACATGCGCAGGCTCTTTGCCTCTGCCTTCAGCACATAGTCGGGATACACCAGCAGCGCATTGCCGGCGACGCCATTGTCGTACAGGCGAAAGTGCACCTCGTATTCCGGCAGGCCGAAGCGGCGCTCCTCCGCCTCGCGCTCCGAGGCCTTGTCGTTCTTCGCCGTGGGCCGCCCGCCGCCATCCGCCCCCTCGGTGCCATAATAGGCCAGCGCCACCGGCCAGTAGGGCTTCTGGCGCAAGGCCGCCAGCGCCTTTCCTCCCTTGTCGCCACCAGCCCGCGCCTCGGTGCCACCGGCGCTCGCCGCCGTCGGACGTGGCGGCTGGCGCTTGCCGATGATGGCCACCACATGTTGCGGCGCGGCCTCCTTGTCACCCTCGTAGACCAGCAGCGACAAGCTGCCCTTCCCCGCGCGTGCCGCCCGCAGCAGGCGCTTCAACGCGGCGGTGGGAAACAGCGTTCGCGGAGGAAGGGTGAAAGTGCGCTTTTCCGGCTCCATCATCCGCAACACGAAGGGCACTCCCGCGCGTGGACGCGAAGCGCTGGTGCGAATGGTTTCCATCAGCACGTCGTTCAGATAGCGCTCGATGACACTGTGATACTGGTTGCCATCATCCGATTCCCAGCTGCTGACGCGGCTTTCCGTTTCCCGCGCGCCCTGTCGTTGGATAACGAAACGCACCTTCATCCGGCTGGTGGATGTCCAGCCCTCGCACGCCCCGCCCTCCAGCTTCGAAATCAGCTCGCCGGAGGCCATCAGAATGCCTGATCTGTCGGAAACGTCCTTCAGCTGGATGTCATAGACGATCTCATACGGGGCGATTGCGACGTCCACCTTCTCCGCCTTCGGCGCCATGCCCGCCGACGGCGCGGCGCCTCCCGGCGCTGCGTGGAGCGCGCCAGCCAGCGCTAGCGACAGGCTCAAGGCGGCCAGGACCACCCCCATGAACAATGCACGTCTTGCATGTGTTCGCCCCGCCCCATTCGCGGACGCCATCTTCTCCCCGTCGTGCTCAACCATCCCGTGCGTGCGCGCCATCCTTCGGGCCTTTCGATGAACGCCGTGGACTCCCGCCCCAAACGGCTTGCATGAAACATGAGAGCAGCATA
>JALVRJ010000434.1 GCA_027031305.1 Hyphomicrobiales bacterium
GTTTTCCTCGTGCCGGCTTCGTTCGCACCAGTCCTCGGGCAGGTCGATGTCCGCCACCCATGGGCGCAGGTCGAACAGGGGGGTGCCGCTGATGCAGTCGATGGCGTCGATGCGCACCGTGCCGGCGTCGTGGTTCACTTCCAGCAGCCTGACGGTGGACAGCGCCACGGGGTTGGGCCGCACCGGCGAACGCAGCGAGAAGACGCCGCGCGGGCCGGGCATGTGGCGCGGGCGCTGAACGATGATGTGGCGAGCGGCCTGGTGCATCCAGTAGCCGACGATGATGTGGGAGTGATCTTCCAGGCGCAGCAGACCGGGACGGAAGGGTTCGTCGATGTGCAGGGTGGCGGTCCGGCCCATTTCCTTCATGCGGCGGCGGGCCTGCTGGAGGTTGCGCGGGCAATCGGCGCGGGTTTTCCATGGCGTCTCGATGTGGCCGATGAAGACACAGCGGGGGGTGTCGGCCAACAGCGCCATGTCCGCCGGATCCACCGGCAAGGTGATCTCGCCTTCGCGCACCTGTTCGTCGTGGGACATGTCCATTGCCTCTTGTCAGGAGTTGAGCGGTTTCCTTGCCGGGAAGGATGCCGTGTCGGAGTTGAAAAGAAAAGCGCGCCAAGAGGCTTTTCGCCCTGGCGCGCGGTGTGTCGTTCGGCCGATGCGGGGGTCATCGGTTGAGCGCCATGACCAGCGCGCCGACGTCGCCCTTCTTGCGCTGCAAATACTTGTAGAACAGACCGCGCTGCAGGAAGGTGAGGGAAAAGCCCATGACCTTGGCGTCCAGTACACGCCAGCCGACGCGCGTCTTGCGCAGCTTCCACACCACCGTGTAGCTGCGGCCGTCCTTCAGGGTGACCCGCGAACGCACCAGCCAGTCCTTGCCGGACTGGCGCGGAGTCTGCTCGATGATGGCCTTTTTCACGATGTATTTTTTCGCCTGATCGGCGAAGTAGCGTGCCATGAAGCGCTGCACGCCGCGCACGTAAAGGGACTTCTGCTTTTTCGACAGCTGGCCGCGATAGCGACCGATGGAATACATGGCGATGGCATGAACGTCCGCCCGCCGGGCCAGCACGCGCTCGAAACTGCCTTGCGAGGGGCGGCGCTGGGCGCGCATGAGTTCGGCGGCTGTGGCCTGCATGTATTTCACCGCCGGGTGCAAGGGCGTGGCGGCCTTCGCCTCGGCGGCGGTGGCCATAGCCCCGCCCCGAATGAAGAATGCGAACAGGAAAAGCGTGAACGCCGCGAGGGCGGACATGTCCTTTCGGGTCATCGTCAACATGGTCGTCGCCATTTTGGTTGGTGCCGGTGCTTCGGCCAATCCCCTCTGCCCCCGGTTTCGTCTCCAGCGGGAGAATGCCGCATCAACCTTGCGTTTTCCTTAATGCGGCGTAAAGGCAAGATCATGACGAACAGCGGTTTTCATCAGTGGTTTCAGGCGGCGTTTTCCCGCAGGTAGCGCATCAGGGCGTCGAAGTCGCCTTTCGACTTGTTGAGAATGGAGACGAACTTGTCGCGCATTCGCAGCGACAGCCAGATCCCCTTGATGTTGACGTCGCCGACGCGCAGCGGACCACCCCCGGTGTAGACGCGCCAGAGCACCTTGGACTTGCCGTCGCCGGGGAAGATCAGTTCCGATTCCACCGTCGTCCACTTGCCCCGGGCATGGGACTTGATGGCGCGGATGTCCCGGGCGGCGAGGTCCTTGCGATAATAGACGAACAGCCCGGCGATATAATCCAGTACAAGCTTGTAGTATTCCGGCCACAGGGCCTTGGGCATCCGGCGGCGGTATTTGCCCAGCGCGAAGCGGGCCACGGCCTTGATGTTGGCGTTGCGGGTGAGCAGTTTCAGGAACTTGCGCTTCAAGGCGGCGTCATCGAGATTCGAACTGGCGAGCGTGATGACCTGGCGCCCCAGATTTTCGGCGTAGGCCTCTGGCGACCTGGCCGCGCGGGCGATGGCGTCCGCAACCGGCAACATGGAAGTCGCCAGCAGGGTGGCGAGGAAATGGCGGCGCGACAGGACGGTCCGGGTGGACCTGGATGAAAAGCGATGCATGAAACGTGTTCTCCCCATCAGGCATTCGTTACGGATCATACCCCAGTTCGTTTTTGCGCGGGCGTCCGTTCGGCCGTGTCCCGAAAGATTTGCACAACCGTTGATAATGCAGCAATTTGCGCATTTGCGGGGGGTATGGCAAGTGATTTTCACGCATATTGGGCCGCTTTCCGCCGGGAATGCTGTCGTGGCCGGCAGTGGGCGCTTCGAAAAGGGCGCATCGTGGCGCGAGTGGAATGATGGGGATCGGATCATGACCTCCGGCATGGGCATGAAGCGGATGCTGACGGCGCTGAAGGCGGCGGCCGAGGTGACGCGCTTGCGGCTGTTGTTCATCCTGTCGCATGGCGAGTTCAACGTGACCGAGCTGACGCGCATTCTGGAGCAGAGCCAGCCACGGCTCTCGCGTCATCTGAAGCTCCTGGCGGAAGCGGGTTTGCTGGAACGTCATCGCGAGGGCAGTTGGGTCATCTTCCGGTTGCGGGAAGATGGGGAGGAAGGGGCGTTGGCGCGGTTCGTCGCCGAACGGCTGGATGGCGGCGACGAGGCGTTTGCCGCCGATTTGCGCAAGGCGGAGGC
>JALVRJ010000435.1 GCA_027031305.1 Hyphomicrobiales bacterium
CGCCGCGAGGCCGGCCATGGCCGCCTTGCCGTCCGGCGGCAGCCTGTCGCCATCGCGGGCGAAGCGGACGGGATGCTCCTTCAGCCAGGCATTGATATCGCGCCGGCATGTTGCCACGTCCGCCACGGGCGCCGGCGTGGGCGCGACGGTGGGCGCTTCCATCTTCGGAGATTGGGCCTCTGGCGCCGGTTGCGGAATGGGCCGGGCCTCGGGCTCCGGTTTCGGTGCGGCTTTCACAACGATGGCCGAGGGCCAGGTCTTGCGCACGGTGTTGCCGGCTTCGTCCACGGCTTCCACCAGCGCGTCGTGGGCACCCACCGGCAAGGGCTCGGGCAGGGCCAGCTTCCACTTGTCGCCGGTGCGCACCAGGGGGGAGCCTTCGGCATCAAGGGCGTAGTTCTTGCCATGAATGGTGATTTTCATGCCCTTCACGTCGGCCGGCAGGTTGCCAGAGAGCACCGGCTTCTCGCCCTCCGTCACCGTCACGTTCGTGAGAGAGGGGGCGGTGGGCGGCGTGGTGTCGATAATGACCCTGCCACTGCTTTCCGCCTTGTTGCCGGCGGCGTCCAGCGTGCGCGCGACGACCACGTGCTCGCCTTCCGCCAACGGCGCGTCCGGATACAGGCGCCAGTGGCCATCTTTCACCTTGAGGGCGTCGGTTTCACCGAGGCGATAGGTCCTGCCGTCCAGCTCCACCTCCAGCGACCTGGCCTCCGTGGCGGGCCAGCTGCCGGAGATGACGGCGCGCGGATTGTTCGCCAACTGTGAATCCACCGTGGGTGCGCCCGGTGGGATGGTGTCGACGGTGAAGGCCTTTGGCTTGTCGGTGGTGGTGGCGAGGCCGGCGGCGTCGGTGACGACGATGCGCACGTCGTGCGGGCCATCCTCGAGCGCCGCGGCCGGCAGGGTGAGCGTCCAGTGGCCCTTGCCGTCGGACGCCAATTCCTCGTTCTTGCCCAGTTCGTAGGGCTTGCCGTCGACGATGACCACGAGCCTTTGCGCGTCGCCCTCCGGCCAGGCGCCGGCGAGCCGCCACTGGCCATCGGCGCGGCTTGCCGATTCGAAGGTCGGCGCGGCGGGCGGGGTGGTGTCGACACGAAGTTCGTTGCGGGTGGCGTCACGCGCCTCATTGCCGTTTTCCGTGACGATGACCACCACATCGTGCACGCCATCGGGTGGCAACGTGTCCAGTTTCAGCGTCCAGGAATCGCCTTCCACCTTCAGCTGCGGCGCCTTGCCCAGCTCGTAGCGCTTGCCGGCCAGCTCCACCACCAGCTTCATGCCCGGCGCTGGTTTCCAAGTGCCGGTCAGAACCAGGGGCGGCCTGGTGGCGCTCGCCGGTCTGATGGTGGGTGGGGTGGGAGCGGAGACCTGTACGCCATCGGTCCGCACGAGGCGGATGCCACGCACGTTTTGCACCGCTTCACGGGCGATTTCGACCGCCTTGTGGGAGGGCGCGGCACCCTGCAAGGTGGCTTCGCGGCCATTCACGCGTACGCTGGCCCAGGTCTGGCCGCCGGATTTCAGCGCTTCCAGGGCCTTTTCGCCCAGCATCCTCTCCACGCGGGGTTCGCTGATCAGTGCCGCGCCGGCACCCATCAGGCCGACGCCAACCAACAGGCCCACGCCCCAAAGGCCGCGACCCTTGCGGCCGCCATCATTGTCACTCATGAATCTGCCCCCTAGTGATTCCCCGGGTTATCCCTGAACCAGCCTTTTAGCAAACTGTTGGAAGCGAGTCGACTTCGGGCCAATGCGCGCCACCTGGTGGGAATCGAATGGGGCGCCTGGTGATGACATCCGCACAAGCCGCTCCCATTGTCGCATACGCCGGAATTTGCCATTTGGCCGCATTGCGTCGTTTCGCCAAAAATGCCACAGAAGGCGGCACAAGGATCTCGCCACAGCCACGGGCATGTCTTCCCGAGTTCCGTGGCATCTCTCATGCAAGGCATTACGGGACAACCCTGTCGATATGGAGAATGCGCCATGCCGGTTCCACTCGAGCAGAAGGCCTTGACCATTCAACTGGACACGGGGGAGTTCGTGGTCAGGAACATCGCCGCCACCGAGCGTATCCTGGGGCCCATCGACTTCGGCTGGCGCGAATACCGCAAGGACGAGAACGTCTTCACCTTCGGCGAGGGGGCGCTGGCCTCGTCCGCGCTGCCCGGGGCGAGGCGGCTTGTGTTCTGCGCGCACTCGGATCAGTGGGAAGGATTCTACATTTCGTCCATGGGTGGCGCGGCTCATACATTCCAGCATGTCGGGGTGAACTACGTGGCGCTGAAGGGCGCGGCGCCAGAGCCCTCGGTCCTGTTGCTGCACAATCGCGGCGAAGGGCCCGAGGTGCGCATCGAGCCGATCGCCGATTATGAGGACATATGGCGTGGCTACGAGCATGAAGGGAAGACGCTGATCGGGATTTTCGCCCTGCAACAGGCGCTGCTGGACAAATACGGCGAAGACTACAATCCGCGGCGGGTGCGCGTGGCCTGCGTCGGCCCGGCCGCGGCACGCACGCTGGAGGGCGCCATCTGTTCAAACCCCATCAAGAAAGGGGTGCTGCATCCGGCGGTGGTGGACTTTGCCGGTCGGGGCGGGCTGGGCTCGCGCCTGTTGCGACGGCACAACATCGTGGCCATCGTTTTCGGTGGTGACTGGGTGGACCCGCACGGGATGAAGGCCAGGGACCTGAACCCGTGGTTCGTCGAGCATTTCGGCGACAAGATGACGCAAGTCGACATGAAGGCCTGCGTCAAGTACCACTACAACGAGAAGCTCGGCACGGGGGGCACCTTTGGCTCCAACTATGCCAGCCTGAAGGATCGGCTGCTGACCTTCAATTACCGTTCCACCCGGCATTCCTCCGAGGAGCGCCTGCGCCACTGGGAAACCTTCATTCGAGACCATTACCTGGCGCAGTTCAACGAGGAGACCATCAAGCCGAAGAACTTCGACCATTGCGGCGAGCCGTGCTCGGTAGCGTGCAAGAAGATCCGCGACGAATACAAGAAGGACTACGAGCCATATCACGCGCTGGGGCCGCAGTGCGCCGTCTTCGACCAGCGGGCGGCGGAAAAGCTCAACTACCATGCCGACGCCATGGGTTTCGACGCCATCCAGATCGGTGGCATGATGGCATGGCTGATGGAGTGCGTTTCCGAGGGGCTGATCGACCCGAACGAATATGGCCTGCCGCCGGCGGATGCCATGAACTATCCCGAGTTCGTCGCCGAGCCGGGCGAGGATTTCGACATCGTCGAGGATTCGATGCGCAACGCCGAATGGTGCGTCGCCGCCATCGACGCCCTGCTGAACGATGAACGCGCGGAAGTCTTGCGGCGGGGCTACCGGGTGGCGGCGGAAACCATTGGCGGAGAAGCTTTCCACCGGGCCGTCTACCTGGCCAACGGCGAGAAGGGCTGCATGGCGCCCAACCAATACTGGGTGCCCGGCATGGGCGCGCCGATGCCGATCATGGGCAAGTATTACGTCTACTATGGCACCGACTTCCTGCCGCCGGACGACCTGGGGCGGCGCTGCGTGGAGCGCATGGTGCACGAGCTGATCAACGACAACTGCGGCGAATGTCGCTTTCATCGCGGCTGGGCGGAAGCTCTTCTGCCGATCATCGTCAACGAGCGTCATGGCCTGCACGTGGATTTTCGCGCCCATCACTTCGCTCTGGCGAAGGAAATCTATGACCACCAGGGGCATCTGGCGCGGCCGTGGCCGACCATGCGCATGGCGGAAATGCTGAAAGGCTATCTGGACAACTTCGCGCCCGAGGCCATTTCGACCGAAGGCGAGGTGGTGCTGCTGGAATTCGAGGAAGAAAAGCCAATGGAGGCGCTCCAGCATTTCTGGGCGGTCATCCGCGCCGGCGTCGAGCGCGCCTTCCGCGCCGGACCGGGTGCCATTCCGCGCGTGCTGACGCCCAAGCAGCAGCGTGAGAAATACAGCATCTGACCATGCATTCGACCATGCAGTCACGCTCGCCGATGCATACCGGTGACATTTGAAATATTTCGTTTACCCTCAATTCAGCTTGCTCGCCGGGTTTCAGGCCGCGTTAAGGGAGCGTGGGCAGACTTGTCCACGCGCGGGACGGGCGGGGCCTTGCGCGGGATTCGTGTGTTCACATGAGGCAAGCGTTCGAGGGGGAGGTGATGTTGCGCAGAACCGGTTTCAGACTTGTTACCATTTTGATGGTGGGGCTGACGGGCGTGCTGACAGCCCGGGCGGAAGTGGTGACGTCGCCTACGCAGGCGCTGAAATTGCTGACGCAAGCGCGTCTCCTGGCAGACAGGTGTGGGTATCTCGATCCGTCACAACGGCGCGAGCTGACCGACCTGGCGGCGCGGGCGGAGCTGAGTGTCGTGCGCCGTGTCGGCGCGCGGGCGGCCAGCGCGGCGGTGCGACAAGGTCGGGCGGCGGCTGGTGCCTGTGGCGAAGACGAGCGTGAGTTGGTTAATGCCGTTTACGAGGGCGCGCGGGAAACGGCCTTGCGCGGCGCTTCACGCCAATCGCGATCCGTTGCGGGCTCCACGCGGCGAGGGCGAAGCCGGCTGGCGCGGAGTGCGTCGCGCTCGGCCTCGCGAACGGCCGGTTCCACCCGCGTGCGCAAGGTTTCCCTATCGGTTGCCGCGCGGGAAGGAAGAGGGCGGGACCGAAACCGGTCGGCATTGGCGCGTTATCGCTCCTTCGCCACGGCCTATTATCTGGCACTGAAATGCCGCAACCGTCCGCAAGGCGAGTTGATGCGCATGTGGCGCAAGGTGCGGGACTTGCATTACGCCATGGTGCGCAAGGCTGGCGGACGCGCGGTGGCGCGGGCCAAGGCGGCGGCGGAGCGCGCCGCGCGTGCGAGTAGTTGCCGCTGAAGGAAAGGATCGGGCCTCGCCATGTCGTGGCCGTGGTGGCCCAAGATGGAACGCTAGGGAGGCGGAACGGCCGTTCGCCAGGGTGCCCGCGTGGCCCGTGGCGGACGGCCTTTCATGCACGTGGCCTGTTCCAGAATGTCATGAAGAACCACGCAGAAGCCCCGCGCCCCCGCCCAACCCCCAAATCATGAAAAACAAGAGCTTGGGTGGGGTACGGGGGTTTTCAGCGGTCAGTCCTTGCGCAAGCTGGTGCCGGGCGTGTTGAAGGGTAGGTGATGCGCTTGCCGACGATCTGCTGTCGTGGCGGTCGGCCGCGAAGGATCAAAGCAGGGCGGCACGCATGGAGATGTAGGCCAGGTAGGAGGCCGTGAACAGCACCGCCAGCGGCCTGGTCAGCCCCTTGCGCCAGGAAAAGACAAGAATCATGGCCGCGGTGGCGAGGAGCATGACGATGGCGTCCACCTTCAGCATCACCGGTGGCACCGTCAGGCCGCCGACCATGGCCGCCGCGCCACCGACACCGAGAATGTTGAAGAGGTTGGAGCCCACCACGTTGCCATAGGCGACGTCGGAATGGCCGTGGCGGGCGGCGATGATGGAACTGGCCAGCTCCGGCGAGGAGGTGCCCAACGCAACGAGGGTCAGGCCGATGAGGCCGTGTGAAATCCCGAAATGCTCGGCGATGCCGCTGGCGCCACGGACGAAGAAGTCACCGCCCCACACCAGCATGGCCAGCCCCACCACGGTGGCCAGCAAGGCCAGTGGAGGCTTTTGCATCAGTGGATGCACTTGCATCTCTTCCTGCAATTCCTCTTCCACCTCGCGCGCCAGCCGCGTTTCGCGGCGGGTGCGGTTGAATTCCCACATCATGAGCGCCAGCAGCGCCAGGAACAGAAGGACTCCCTGAAGGGGGTGGATGACACCATCGATGGCGAAGGCCATGAAGACGATGGCCGAAAGCAGGAGTGGCGCGGCGTCGCGGGTGAGGGCTCGGGACTGGTGATGCATGGGCAAGATGAGAGCGGTAATGCCGAGCACCAGCAGGATGTTGGCGATGTTGCTGCCAAGAATGTTGCCGGTGGCGATTTCCGCCTTGCCCAGCAGCACCGCCTGAATGGAAACCACCATCTCGGGCAGGGAGGTGGCGAAGCCGATGATGATGATGCCCACCACCAGCGGCGAGAGGTCCAGCCAGCGGCCCAACGCCACGGCGCCGCGCACCATGGCTTCGCCACCGAAATAGAGGAGGGCGAAGCCCGCCACCATCATGAGCACATAAGTGAGCATGGTATCATCGCGCCTTGATACTGTTGGTGATGTATGGGTGGAGGAACGCCGCGATCAACGGCCTGTGGATCGGGAATCGACGCTTTCCGTGGTGGTTTCGGGCGGGGATTTGACGGAATTGTGGCGCAAGGCGAAAAGAAGCACGACGAACCCGGCGACTGCGGAAAACAGCGTGCCCGTTAATACCCCCAGCCGCACCGCGTTCTGCCGCGCCAAATCGTCGAACGATAGGCTGCCGATGAACAGGCTCATGGTGAAACCGATGCCGGCCAGCAGGCTGACCCCCCAAATGCTCGGCAGGTGAATGCCGTGGGGAAGGCGCATCAATCCCGTCCTGGTGCCCAGCCAGATGGTGCCGAACACGCCGACCTGCTTGCCGATGAACAGTCCCAGGGCGATGCCCAACGTGATGGGCGCGGTGAACAGCTCGGCGATGTTCCCGGAAAGGGTAACGCCAGCGTTGGCGAAGGCGAACAGAGGCATGATGAGCAAGGTGACGTAGGGCACCAGCATGTGCTCCAGCGCCAGCGCGGGGTTGTCATGCATGTGGTGCGTTTCCAGCGTGCCGCGCTGCTTTGGCGTAACGTAGGGAATGGTGAGCGCCAGCAGGAAGCCCGCGAGAGTGGCGTGGACACCCGATTCCAGCACCGAAGCCCACATGAACAGGCCGACGATGAGGTAGGGGCCGATGGCGCGGATGCGCAGAACAACATTGAAGAAGACGAGTATCGCAAGCAAGGCGCCGGCCCAGGTGAGCGCGGTGGCGTTGAGCGATTCGGTATAGAACAGGGCGATGACGATGATGGCGCCCAGGTCGTCGAACATGGCCAGGGCCAACAGGAAGGTCTTCAGCGCCAGGGGCACGCGCTTGCCCAGCAACGAGAGAATGCCCAGCGCGAAGGCGATGTCGGTGGCGGTGGGAATGGCCCAGCCACGCAGGTTTTCAGGGTGCGCGATGTTGACCAGCGCGTAGATGACGGCCGGCACCGCCATGCCACCCAGTGCCGCCAGAGCCGGCAGGATGACCTGGTCACGGCTTTTCAGCTCGCCGACGTAGAATTCGCGCTTCAGCTCCAGTCCCACCTGCAGGAAGAAAATGGCCATGAGGCCGTCGTTGATCCAGTGCAACAGGTGCTTCTCGATGCGAACATCGCCGATCTGCACCATGGCCTTCAGGTGCAGGAAGCCTTCGTAATAGTGCGAAAGCACCGGGTCATTGGCCATCAGGAGGGCGGCCGTGGCAGCGAGGATCAAGAGCAGCCCAGCGAAGCTCTCGTGGCGAATGACGCGGAAGACATAGTCGATGCCGCGCAGTGGACGGCTGTCTTCCTCCGTCAGTTCGAGTTCCGGCGCCGTGTCTCCGCCATTCGTTGTGAGGGGTGCGTCGGCAGTTACATCGCCAAGGGAGGGGCGGTCGACGGCCTTGTTTTCGTTATTGGGGTTGTCGGGCATGAAGGTGATCTTGTTTCCTGGCGCCTGTCCGCGCATTTTCACTCGAGTTACGTCCAGACGAAGATGAAATGAATCGGTGGAAATTGTGCCTCAAGGCGCGCCGGGGCACAATAACGCCGCGCTTGGGGCCACAAGATGTGGATCATGGCGCGCAAGCACCACCGACGAGGCATGGCAGGGCGCCTTCTGCGAGTCGGCAGGTGTCTTCGGAGCGCTCATTCCAGCTCCACCAGCAGGTCCTTGGCGTCCACCTGCTGGCCGGGGTGCACCAATACGCGGGCCACCTTGCCGTCCACCTCGGCGTGGATGGCCGTTTCCATCTTCATGGCCTCCAGCGTGCACAGCACGTCGCCGGCCTTCACCGACTGGCCTTCCTTCACCGACACGGTGGACACCACGCCGGGCATGGGCGCGCCTATCTGCTTCGGGTCGGCTGGGTCGGCCTTCGGA
>JALVRJ010000436.1 GCA_027031305.1 Hyphomicrobiales bacterium
GTGCGCAGGGCGTCGAGAATGGCGTCTTCCACCTCCCGCGCCGCTCGCTCGTCGGCCTGCCAGACAAGGCGGCTGGGCTGGGCGAAACGGGCCCAAAAGTAGGGGTTGGTGGTGTCCACGGCCAGCCAGCGGCGGAATTGGTGGGCGGGGAGCACGGCATACTTGGCGCGCAGGGTGGCCCCCGCCCGGTCTTGCAGCGACAGATAATGGACGTTCGGTGGCAACAGACGGCAGCCAAGGCGGGCGAGGAAATTGTCGGCGACATGTGCCGGGCCGGTGGTGAGCACGTAGAGATCGGCCAGCGTTTCCCGCAGGGATGCGTCGCGCAGGGTGGAGCCATAGGCCAGCACGGCGCGCACGCCGCGGTTACCGCCATGGCGGGTCGCCGCCTCTTGCGCCAGCCGGCGCAGCGCCGCCGGCACCGGGGCCAGCAGGCGGGCACGGACGAGCGCGCGCAAGGCCGGCTCGTCGGCGATGTCCACCAGGCCGTGGGCGGGCGGGCGGTGTTTCGAGGCGAAAAGTGTCATGCCGAGAGAAGATAGCGCATTTGCGGGCCGCGTTCGACAATCAGCGGCGTCCTTGCGTCATCGCGGATCATTTCCTCGCCGTCCATGACGAAGCGGGCGGGGGTGTGCACCTCGGCACGCTCGATGACGCGGCTATGCATGTTGGGCGGCAGCCTGCGGCGCTCGCCGCCGTAAAGCACCACCGGCAGCCAGCGCGGCAGGAAGGGCGGTGGCCAGCCGAACACGGACAGGCGCAATGGCGTGTCGTCCCGTCGTTGCCGAGCGGGTCGCGCGGCGCCCGTGTCGCGCTCATCGCCCCAGAAGGGTCGCGCGCCCAGCACCAGCTTGCGCAAGGTGGTGGCCAGCAGCGCTACCTGCCAGCCATCGGCCAAGGGTTCGCCGTCGGCCAGCACGCGCATTTGGTGCGGGCGGTCGATGCGG
This sequence comes from Hyphomicrobiales bacterium, assembly GCA_027031305.1. Taxonomy (GTDB): domain Bacteria; phylum Pseudomonadota; class Alphaproteobacteria; order Rhizobiales; family Aestuariivirgaceae; genus Thermopetrobacter. The sequence goes on from JALVRJ010000436.1 coordinate 948, forward strand.
TCTTCGTCTCGCGGGCCGGCGGGGCGGAAGACGGCCCTGGCGCCGAGGCTGAGCAGGGTCAGGAGCGGCCCCAGCTGGCCGCGCATTCCGCGCCGATTGAAGGTTTCCTGGCAATAAAGCGTGGCTTCCGCCAGCACGCCACCGCCGAGGAACATGCCGTGCTGCGGCCCGCCGCGGACGTTGCGCAGGCGGACGGTGGGCCGGCTGGCGACGGCGGCGGAGGCACCGCGCCAGCCGCGGCGGCGAATCAGCTCGGCCTGTCGCGGCACTCCCTTCAGGCGCAGGCCGATGTCGGCGGCGGTCATGTTGGTGGAGCCGTGCGGCAACAGGACGAACAAGGGCCAACGTTCGTGCGGCAGGTTGCTGCGTTCGGCCAGCCATGTCTGCACATACTGGATGGTGCCGTCGCCGGAGGAAATGAACAGGGCCTCGGGCGAGTTTCGCGCCAGGTCGGCCAGCGCCGGTTCCAGGTGGGCGAAGTCGTCCAGCCGCACGATGCGCGTGGCGGTGTCCGCGCGCAGGGCTTCCGCCAATGCCAGGCCCTGGGCGTTGCGGCCGCCGGAGCGGGGATTGACGATGAGGGCGGCGGCGGGTTGATGGGCGGTGTCGATCATGGGCTTGAAGTCCTCTTGCGCTGAAGGGCGTCCCGCCCCTTCCGTTGCCCAACGCCCGGGTATCGCGGGCAAGGTGGTTGGGCGGGGGAGAGGGTTTCGTTTTCGTTGAGGCGGTATTTCCGATCAGCCACGCGTTTCCTGCGCCATCCATGAGGTCAGTTGGCCATGGCGTCGCCTTTCGGCGAAGGCCTGGGCCAGTTGCACGGCGTGCACGAGCAGGGAGACGAGCGTCCAGGCGGCGACGGCGAGCAACCCCCAGTCCGGCCGGCCGACGAGCCAGGAAAGGGTCAGCAGCACGAGGTTGGGGTTGCGCCGGGCGGTGATTTCGCGAAACCAGGTGTCGAAGCGCCGCCAGATGTGGATCTCCATGCCGAGCAGGGCGATGGAAAGGCCCTCCATGAGGCGCTGGACCACGTAGCCGACGATGATGACGAGAAGGCTGCCCCACAGCCATTCCGGCGGCAGGGGGTGGCCAGCGGCGCGCAGGCCCATGGCCCAGGCCCAATACCAGAAGGGCGGGTGAATGAGGTCTATGCCGTGATCGAAGACGTCGCCGAACCTGCTGGAGGTGAGGGTGGTGCGCGCCAGCTTGCCGTCGACGGTATCGAGGAAGGTCATGAGCCAGGCGGCCAGCAAACCCCAGCCATATTGCCCGGCGGCGAACAGGCCGAAGGCCACCAGCACCAGCAGGAAGGAAAGGAAGGTGACCATGTTGGGCGTGACGGAAGTGTGTTCCGCCAGCCAGCGGGTGACGTAAAAGGCCGGGCGTGGCCAGAGGCGCTTGGTGATGATGTCGGTGGCGCCCTTGTAGGTGCCCATGAACACGCGCCATTCCAGCTCGCCGCGTTTTTCCGGCCGGTAGGGCAGGGCATAGGGGGCCTCGCGCTTGCGCAGCTTCTTCTGGAAGGCGGCGTCGCCAAGCCCTTCCGGAGGCAGCACGTGCCAGCCCCTTTCGCGGGCGATCGACACGTCGCCGGTTTCCAGCACGCGGCGGGCGTCATCGACATCTTCCGCCGAAACATGGGCGAGCAGCGGTGTTTTCCCCTCGGAATCGAGGAGGATCAGCC
>JALVRJ010000437.1 GCA_027031305.1 Hyphomicrobiales bacterium
GCCCCCACCCACGACATTGACCCCGCGATTTTTCATGCCGGGCTGGCATCACGCAACTCATGAGATCCGAATCAGGCATCTCTGCTTTCTTCACTCAGGAGCACTTGCACGCGGGCGGGCTGCCGTCCGCCTTCAATTCTGCTTCGGCGGGCCGGGGTCATCGGGCAGAGGTGGCTTGCGGAACCCTTCCTCGGGCACGTCGGTGGCGGCTTCCGCCGCCGGTGCGCTGCCGCCAACGGCCTTGGGCTGCGCCTGATGGGCTTCGGCGGCGTTCTTCGCGGGATCGGCCTGGTTCTCTTTTTCCATTTCCGCTTGCCGTGGCGCGGCATTCGCCTTTTCCGGCTGCTGCTCCGTGGATTCGTCACCGGACACGCGCGCCTCGATCAGTCGGGCGTCTTCCCCCGGCGCCGATTCCGAAGAAGACGCAGCAGCAGGGGATTCCAGCCATTCGGCGGGGACCGGCTCGCCAAGTGCGGCAAGCGCTTGCGCGGCGGGTGATGTCGGCGGCTCTTTCCACTCGAAGGCTCCAAGCTCGCCTTCGGGCGTCACCGGCAACCACACCGGCGAGGCGATGCCATTGGCCACCCAGGCCGGGTCGGGGCGGGCGGTGCGGGCGCGGCGCAGCCATTCGCGCACGCGGCCGATGTCGCCGGAGCGCTTCTCCTCCAGCTCGGCCAGCAAAAGGAAGATGCGGGCCGAGGGGTTCTTCTCGATCCATGGCTTGAGAGCCTCCACGGCCACATCCCACGCCTGCGCATCGATGGCGGCCCGCGCCAGGGCCACCGCGCCTTCCTCGCCGCCGTCGGCCTTGCGCAACAGCTGCTGCACGCGCTCCAGCCGTTCACGCGGCGAATCGCCACTGCGCAAGTGGGCATAGACCTCGGCGATGTCGACATGCGGCGACAGGCGCCAGGTCTTCTCCAATACCTTCGCGGCCTTCAGCTTGTTGTCCCGCGCCGCCAGCAAGCGGCCGGCGACCACCGCGGCGGGCACCAGGGTGGGGTCCAGCTTGTGCGCCTGAAGGGCCAGCTCCAGCGCCTGTTCCGGCTCCCGCTCCTCCACAGCCAGCGCCTCGGCGGCGAAGGCCACGGCCTTCTGGCGCTTTTCGTCGGCCTTGCCGATGAGCCGCGCCTTGCGCATGTTGGTCAACAACGCGCGCACGCGCGGCCAGTCGCCTTCAAGGGCGGCAAACCGCAACACCGCGCGGGCCGCCCAGGGAAGCTGCGGATATCGCGCCCAGGCCTTCTCCGCCAGCAGGCGGGCGGCGTCGACGTTGCCTTCCTGCAGCGCCAGCTCATACAGCCCGTGCAGCGCGGCCGGCTCCGTTTCCGGGTCGTCAAGCATCTGCTGGAAGCGGAAGCGCGCCACCTCGCGCTCGCCGCCGGTGAGCAGGGCCTGCGCCCGCAACAGCTTGGCGATGGGGTCTTCCGGGGCAAGGCTTAGGGCCTTGCGCGTGGCCTTCTGGGCGCCGGCCACGTCGCCGGCCAGCAGGGCGCTGAGCCCCGTCGTCATCATGGCGCGCGCCTTGCGGCGGCGGCGGCCCCGCAGGAAATCGCCGACGGCGAAAGGCGTGCCGACGACGAGGCGCAACAGCTTGAAGATCACCCAGATGGCCAGCAGGCCGACGAGCAGAACCGCCAACGCCAGCGCCACGGGCATTTCGACTTGCCAGCCGAACCAGTCGATACTGACCGTCCCCGGCTGCGCGGCCAGCCAGGTAACGCCCCAGGCCAGCGCCGCCACGACAATGAACCAGAATATAAGCCGCCACATAGGCCTCTGCCCCCACTGCTCGAATGGTCAATGCAAATGGTTTTCCATCCGCGCCCCTTCCGCTGCGCCGAGGACGGCGAATGGGCCCCGTTCACGCCCTCGTTCGTCCTCACTTGCCGGGTTGCGCGCTTTTGCTCAGCACCTCGCGGGCAAGGGCGTCAAGCGCCTTGTCCACCTTCAGCCGCGCCCGGGCATCCTTCAGCCACTGACGCACCTCCGCCGGCGCGGCGGCCTCGTGCGCGGCGAGCACGGACACGGCCGCGGCAAGTCCTTCCGAGGCCAGCTTCGCCTTCGCCCGCGCCACCAGGGCGGTCCAGTCGACCTCGCCGGCCTTGCGCACCTTGACGACGTTCATCAGCTTGTTCCTGAGCACGTCCAGCGGGTCGTTGGATGGGGTCCGCGCGGCCGTTTCGGCGGGTTTTGGCGCCCCCTTGTGCTTCTCGACCAGGGCCCGCAGCCGTTTCGCCAATGCCTCACGCGTCGGCACGCCGCTGGCGGCGTAAGGGCTGAGCGTGGCCAGTTGTGGCACGCCCGGCAGCGTGGTGGAAAGCTTTTCGAGCTCGGCCGCGAAAGGCTCGCCGGCCATGGCCTTGCGATACAGGGCGGCGTAGGCCACCGCCTGCGGCGGCGGGACATACTTCGGAACCGGCGGATTCTCCTTCAGCTCTTCCACCGCGGCCACGCTGTCGTCGGCCCGTTTCATGGCTTGCAGGGCCTGCTCACGCGTCTTGGCGATGGCCTCGTGCAGCTCCGTGCGCACGCGAATGAGTCCTTCCTCCAGCTTCTTCAGCCGCGCCTCCAGCATCTCGAAGCGGGCCGGGTCGGCACCCTGGCGCAGGCTCGCAACCTGTT
>JALVRJ010000438.1 GCA_027031305.1 Hyphomicrobiales bacterium
CCGAACCGGCCAGCGTTTTGGCGCCGCGCACCTGGTGGACGTGCTGCTGGGGCGCGAGACGGAGAAGGTGGCGCGCTTCGGGCACGACCGGGTGTCCACCTTCGGCATCGGCGGGGAGCTGACGGAGAAGGAATGGCGCGAGGTCCATCGGCAACTGGTCATGAGCGGCCATCTTGACGTCGATGATGAACGTTACGGTGCCTTGCGGCTGACCGACCGGGCGCGCCCACTGCTGCGCGGCGAGGAAAAATTCTTCATGCGCCGCCAGCCGAAACCCGCGCGGGCGAAAGGGCCGCGCAAGCACAAGGTGGAGGAGGAGCTGCCGGAGGAAGCGCGCGAGCTGTTCGAGGCCCTACGCGACTGGCGCAAGCGCGAAGCGGCCGAGCGCAACGTGCCGCCCTATGTGATCTTCCACGACAGCACCCTGCGCGCCATAGCCGACCTGCGCCCCGTTACCATGCAGGCGCTATCCACGGTGGACGGCGTCGGCGAGGCGAAACTGGAGCGTTATGGCGAGGCGGTATTGCACATCGTGGCGCAGCACAAGAGCCGCGGCTCTTCATCATGAAAAAGCCCGCGATGTCCGGGCAGGGGGTGGTATGGTGCGGCCATGACGCGGCAAGGGAACATCCGGCAACGGCTGCGCACGGGATACACAACCGGAGCCTGCGCTTCCGCCGCGGCCAAGGCGGCGTGGCTGGCCCTGCTTGCGGGCCGGTTTCCGGAAACGGTGTGCATCACGCTGCCCGGCGGCGAGCGACCCGAATTCCCATTGGCGCTGGCGGAGATGGGAGAGGAAGTGGCGCGCGCGGGCATCGTCAAGGACGCGGGCGACGACCCGGATGTCACCCACGGCGCGCTTATCATCGCCCGCGTGCGGCCGTTGCCAAAAGGGTCGGGCACGGTGTTCCGCGCCGGCGAGGGCGTCGGCACCGTCACGCTGCCCGGCCTGCCCCTGCCGGTGGGCGAGCCGGCCATCAACCCCGGCCCTCGCCTGATGATCCGCGAAGCGCTGACGGAAGCCCTCGTCGAGGCGGGGCGCGACGCGGAGGGTGACCTGGACGTGGAGGTGACCATTTCCATTCCCGGCGGCGAGAAACTGGCGGAAAGGACCATGAACGCCCGGCTGGGCATCATCGGCGGGCTTTCCGTGCTTGGCACCACGGGCATCGTGCGCCCCTATTCCTGCGCCGCCTGGATCGCCGCCATCCGCGAGGGCGTGGACGTCGCCCGCGCGCTGGGCTTGCCGCACATCGTCGGCGCCACTGGGCGCACTTCCGAGCGGGCGGCGGCGAAACATTTCGATTTGCCGCAACAGGCCCTCGTCGACATGGGCGATTTCGCCGGCGGCCTGCTGAAATACGTCCGCGCGCACCCCGTGGAACGCCTCACCATCGCCGGCGGCCCGGCCAAGCTGGCCAAGCTGGGCCACGGCGCGCTGGACCTGCACTCGAAGCGCTCGACGGTGGACATGGCCGCGCTCGCCCACTGGTGTGGCGACCCGCGCGTGGCCCAAGCAAGCAGCGTCGCCCACGCGCTCGAGCTGGCGCCACGCCTCGCCGAGGCCATTGCCGACAAGGCACTCGCCACCATGCGCCAGGTGCTGCGCGACGCCCCGGTGATCGCCGGCGTGCTGGTGGTGGCGCGAAACGGAAAGATCCTGGCCGAAGTTACGGAGCCTGAAAATGACGCTGCGTGAGCCCGCCGCACGGGCCTCGGGGCGGCGTGCGCCGGTGCTGATCACCGGCGGCACCGCCGCCGCCCGCCACTTGGCGCTGGTCGTGGCCCGGGCGGGTTGGCCCGTCGTTTATGCGCTGGCGGGCGCGACCCCGCGCCCCAACCTGCCGCGTCATCCGGACATCACCATCCATGTCGGCGGTTTCGGCGGTGCCGAGGGGCTGGCCCGCTGGTTGCGCGCGCGCGGCATCGGCGCGCTTCTCGACGCCACCCATCCCCATGCCCGCGCCATGCCGGAACGCGCCCTGCTGGCCGCGCGCCGGGCGGGCGTGTTCCACGCGCGTTTCCTGCCGCCGGCGCCGGAGCTGCCGCGAAACGCACCCATCACGCCGTTAAACAGCATCGCCCGCATGGCCGTCCTGTTGCCGAGGGATGCCCGCGCCTTCGCCGCTCTTGGTGCCCGGGGGGTGGCGGAGCTGGCATCGCGAGGCGATGTCTGGCTCACCGCGCGGATGCTCTCGCCCCCCGCCGTTCCAATGCCCCCGCGCTGGCGGCTCGTTATCGGGGCGAGGGGCGTGCCGCGCGCCACCATTGCGGCCGAAATGGCCTTGCTGCGCGCCACGCGGGCGCGGTTCCTGCTGGCCCGTCATTCCACGGGCAGCCGCGCCATGCTACGCGCCGCCGCCCGCCTCGGCCTGCCGGTGCTGTTGCTCGCCCGGCCAGCGCCGCCGGCGGGCGCCCGGCAGCTGACGCGCACGGCCGAGTCGCTGGAGTGGCTGCGCGACGTCTGCTTTTCCTGACCCACACGCCGGCGTCGTTCATGCGCCAGACATGTTTTATACCAGATTGTGTAATGTCTGACCGATGCAAACCGCCCCGCGCCCCCACCCAAGCCCTTGTTTTTCACAATTTGGGGGTTGGGTGGGGGCGCGGGGTGGTGGGTGGTCC